>NZ_JAUCDN010000040.1:0-16219 GCF_034675085.1 Devosia sp. | reverse complement strand
TGCCCATGCTGATGCTGGGCGCGCTGGGGGTAGTGTTCGGCGATATCGGCACCAGCCCCATCTACGCCTTCCGCGAGGCGATGCGCGTGCAGCCGGGCGCCTCGACGGCCGACAGCGAAATCCTCGGCCTGCTCTCGCTGATCGTCTGGGCGCTCACGCTCACGGTCACGGTCAAATATGTGTTCTTCGTCACGCGGGCCGATAATAACGGGGAAGGCGGCACGCTGTCGCTGATGGCGCTGGCGCGCAAGACCTTCATCAATCCTCCGGCCTGGATCACGGTGATGGGCGTCATGGGCGCGGCCATGTTCTTCGGCGATGCCATCATCACCCCGGCCATGTCGGTTCTGTCGGCCATAGAGGGGGTGAAGCTGGTGGCGCCGGGCATGGAGCGCTGGGTGGTGCCGATCACTCTGGTGATCATCATCGGCGTTTTTGCCGTGCAGCGGTTCGGCTCGCAGCGGGTGTCGGTGTTTTTCGGTCCGGTGACGGGGTTGTGGTTCCTGGTGCTGGGCTTTTCGGGCCTGGTCCACATCATTGCCTATCCCGCCGTGCTCTGGGCCCTCAATCCGTTCCTGGGCCTGCAATTCATCTTCACCCATTTCGGCCTGGCCTTCGTGGTCATGGGCGCGGTGTTCCTGGCCGTCACCGGGGCGGAAGCGCTTTATGTCGATCTGGGCCATTTCGGGCGCAAGCCCATCGTCATCGTTTGGTTCGCGCTGGTGTTTCCGTGCCTGCTGCTCAATTATTTCGGGCAGGGGGCCTTCGTTCTCTCCGTGGGCGTCGGCAATGTGTCGAGCCCGTTTTTCGAGATGCAGCCGGAATGGGCCATCGGTCCCTTCGTGGGGCTGGCGACCGCCGCGACCATCATTGCCAGCCAGGCGGTGATTTCGGGCACGTTCAGCCTCACCCAGCAGGCCATCGCCCTCAACATGCTGCCGCGCATGGTGGTGCTGCACACATCGGCCACCCAGAGCGGTCAGATCTACATGCCGCAGATCAATTCCATGCTGATGGTGGGCGTGCTGATGCTGGTGCTGGGCTTCGGCAGCTCCAGCGCCCTCTCGCATGCCTATGGCATCGCCGTTTCCGGCGTCATGGTGATGACGCTGTCGCTGCTGGTGGTGGTCATGTGGCGCAACTGGAAGTGGCACCCGCTGGCGGTCATCGCCTTCGGTCTGGCCTTCGCACTGATCGATGGCGGCTTTTTCGCCGCCAATGCCGCCAAGCTGGTGCAGGGCGGCTGGGTGCCGGCGGTGGTGGCGCTGCTGGTGGGCATCGTGATGTGGAGCTGGATGGCGGGGCGCAAGCGCCTCTCGGAAAAGACCCGGCGCGACGAGGTGCCGCTGCAATTTCTCGTCGACAATCTCGCCAAGAAGAAGCCGACGCTGGTGCCGGGCACTGCGGTTTTCCTCACCAGCGATATCGAGGGGGCCCCTACTGCGCTCCTGCATAGCCTCAAGCATTACAAGGTGCTGCACGAAAAGAACGTTATCCTCACCGTGCGGACATCGGTTTCCCCGCGCGTGCCCGACGACGAGAAGATCACCATCGACGCCTATAACGAGCTGTTCAGCCGCGTGGTGGTGACTTTCGGCTATATGGAAAGCCCGAACCTGCCCAAGGCGCTGATGCTGGCGCGCAAGCTAGGCTGGAAATTCGACATCATGTCGACCTCGTTCTTCCTGTCGCGGCGCTCGCTCAAATCCGGCCCCAAGACCAGTCACTTTCTGCGCTACTGGCAGGATCGGCTCTTCGCCCGGCTGGCGCGCAATGCCAGCGATGCGACGGAATATTTCCACATTCCCACCGGTCGCGTGGTCGAAATCGGCACGCAGGTGGTGCTTTAGCGCTCCATGTCCGGGCAGACATAGGGCGCCTGGGCGGAGATATAGTGCTGTTCCTGCACGTCCTCGCCCAGCTTGAGGGTCAGCACCAGCTCGTCATGGGTCAAGGTGGCGATATCGGCATTGATCGTGGTTCCATCCTCGTCCCAGCTGATTTCCATGTCGGAGACCTGCTGCCATTTCGAGAGCCGATAAGTTTCCCAGCAGCTGTCGCTGACCAGCGTGCCATCGGCGAGAAAGATCTGCATGGGACCGGGCAGCGCCGGATCGGCGTCGATGCGCACCCAGACCTTGTTGAGCAGAGGATTGTCCGTCTCTTCCGCCTCGCCGGCGCTTTCGGGCACGTCCTCGGCGCTGGCGGGCAGGGTGAGGCAGGAGCCGACGCCCCAGAGGCTCATCAGCGCCAGAATGGCGGCCTTGGTGTCCATGGATCTCTCCCGGTTTCTCCTGGCCGCCAGTCTGGCGCGGCAATCGCGGCGGATTTGGGATGCCGCGATGGTGGTTTTGGGCTCAAGTCCTAGCGGGTGAAGGCGCGCAGGCCCAGCGAACGGTCGCGCTCGCGCACGCGATTGGTCTGCTTGGGCCACAGATCATAGTCGGTAACGCCCAATTCGTGGCGGGCATGCACCGGCCAGTTGGGATCGTCCAGCGCGCCGCGAGCCAGCGCGATGAAATCGGCCCTGCCGCTTTCGATGATGGCCTCTGCTTCTGCGGCGTCGCCCAGCAGGCCAACCGCCATGGTGGGGATGTCGGCCCCCTCGCGGATCGCCTCGGCGAAGGGCACCTGATAACCGGCGCCGAGCGGAATGGCCGCGCCCTCGAAGCCGCCGCTGGAGGTATCGATGGCGTCAACGCCGCGCGCCTTGAGTTCACGCGCCAGAACCACGCTGTCCTCGATCTGCCAGCCCTCGGGGTGCCAGTCGCTGGCCGACAGGCGCACGAGCAGCGGCTTGTGCGCCGGCCAGACGGCGCGCACGGCTTCGGTCACCTCCAGCACCAGTCGCATGCGGTTTTCGCGGCTGCCGCCATAGTCGTCGGTGCGCTTGTTGGCGAGCGGGGAGAGGAACTGGTTGAGAAGATACCCATGGGCGGCATGGATTTCGATGGTATCGAAGCCGGCCTTTTCGGCGCGGATGGCGGCCGCGACGAAAGCGTCGATGACGTTGCGGATGCCGGCCTTGTCGAGAGCCGTGGGGGTGGTGAAATTCTTGTTTTCGGCATGGATTTCGGCGCTGGGGGCCACTGGCGTCCAGCTTTCGAAATGCAGCGCCGTCTTTTCGGCCTCGGTTTCGTCGAAACCATTGCGCCAGGGCAGGGGTGTCGAGGCCTTGCGCCCCGCATGGGCGAGCTGGATGCCGGCGGCAGCGCCCTGGCCATGCAGGAAATCGACGATGCGGGCGAGCGGAGCGATCTGTTCGTCCTTCCACAGGCCCAGATCGGCGTAGGAAATACGCCCCTCGGGCACCACGCCCGTGGCTTCCAGCATCACCAGCCCGAACCCGCCCAGGGCAAAACGCCCCAGATGCACGAAATGCCAGTCATTGGCGAAACCGTCCTGCGCCGAATACTGGCACATGGGGGCGACGACGGTGCGGTTGCGCAGGGTGAGGCCGCGCAGGCTAACGGGCGAAAACAGCTTGGACATGGAGACTCGTCTGATGCAGTGCGAAAAAACTGCGCCATAGATGGAGCTTTCCACCTCCATCGGCAAGTGCCGATGAAAGAAAATTGTGCACGATCATGCTCGCTTGAGCGCATGCAGGCGCAGCAGTTCCTTGCCGTAGTCATTGCCATTGGGCAGGCGGGTGATGACATGGACATGGAATTTTTTCGGCACGGTATTGCTCAGCCACATGCCGGAATGATGGTCGAATTCGATCATCACCACCGGCGAATGGATGTGGAAATAAAACGGGTCGTCGTCGCCATGCCCCCCGATCCAACTGAACAGGGTGCGGTCCAGATGCGCCTCGATCTGGGCCATGCGCGCGGCGCGTGGGCCATCGGGCCAGTGCTCGTAAAAGGTTTCGACCAGCTTCAGCACCGCCGCCTGCTGGCCGGAGGTGAATTCGGACACCGGCACGCCTTCGATGGGCACGATGCGATTGTCCTGGAAGGCGCCGCCCAGATGGCGCTGGTCGGCGAAGTTGAAACGCCAGCCCGGCATGGCGGGGTCTTCCATAAGCTTATAAAGAGTGGCGCGCTCGCGCAGCTCGGGTGACAGCGACTGCATCAGTCGCAACCCCTGCTCCTCTTCGCGCTTGAACAGGGTGAAGCGCTCGCCGCTTTGCAGCGCGATGTTATTGGGCTCGGTGCCCATGAAGGTGGGGGAAATCACCATCTGCCGGCCGATGATGAGCACGTTGAAGCCGATATGGTGGCCATAAAGGTTCCAGCCCCAGGGCTCGGTGGGCGAAGGCGTGCCGAAGATAAGGAAGTGATAGGTCCATTCGCTCATGATCCTGCGCAGATCATATAGCTCGCCCAGGAAAAGATTGGCCTTCATCAGGTGCCGGATTTTCTCGAAGCCGCGCGCCGAGGTGCAGGCGGCGAGCAGGCCCAGGAAGGCCTCGCGACTGGCGTCCGAAACTGTCTCCAGCCGGATGCCATTGGTGTTGAACACCAGTTCGGGATTGTACCAGCCGCGCCATTCACTGGCGTCGATGGGATAAGAGGCTGCGGCGCGCTGTTCAGAGCTCAGCGTGGCCAGCAGCGCCTCGGCGGCCGAGACCGCCGCCTCGACGGGAAAGCCCTCATCGGCCAGTTCATAGAGCCCTTCTTCCACCACGCCGTCATGGGTGATGCCGCGATAGGGCTCCTCCGAAAGGCGTTTCCATTCCGCCTTGAGGGCAATGGCCTTGGGTGTGGAGAGAACCGGCTGCGAATAGGTGATGGGGTCCAGCCCATGCGACTTGCCCACCCGGTCATAGGATTCGGGCCAGATGTAATCGCGATAATCGGCACCGGTCATTCTCGTCCTCCGCAGGGTGTCGGCGGCATTTTGGGAGCGCACGCGAATAGTGGGCAAGCCCGGTGCGACGAAATGTTCATATGGCGGAAACTCGCCGCCCGACAGAGGCAGGCTTCCGGCAGAGTTTTCGCAATGTGAAAGAAACCGACCGCTGCGCTGGACGGGTGGGAAGCGAGTGGCTTGTCTGTGCGCAAGACGAGTTTGGAGACGATGCCGATGGGCGCGGTGGCTGCACGGGATCTGGCCTATGGCTATGGCGGAGCCGAGATGCTGGGCCGGTTCTTCATGCCAGAAGGGCAGGGGGAGCGGCCGGGCATTCTGGTGCTGCATGGCGCCCATGGATTGGACGGCTTCATCCTGTCCCGCGCCGAGTGTTTGGCTGGCTTTGGCCATGCGGTGCTGGCGGTCGATCTCTGGGGCGGGCGGGAGCTTATTTCCGATCCGGCTGCCATCGGCCCCCGGCTGGGTGCTTTTGCCGGTCACAGGGATATGTGGATGGGTCGCATCGAGGCGGCGCGGGCGGCGCTTATTGCCCAGCCAGGCGTCGACAATAGCCGCATCGGCGCGTTGGGCTACTGCTTCGGCGGAACCGGCGTTCTCGAATTTGCCCGCAAGGGCGGCGCGCTCAAGGGTGTCGTCAGCTTCCATGGCGGGCTGGACATGGTGGAAGATGACTGGAGCGGGCAGGCCGGCGCGAGCGTGCTTGTCTGCACCGGGGCCGCCGATCCCATGGCGCGGCAGGAGGATCGGCTGCGTGTCGAGGCCGGCATGAGCGCGGCGAATGTCGCCTGGGAGACGAATCTTTACGGCGGCGCCAAACATGCCTTCACCGAGCCCGATCGCCCCGGGCAACCACCTTTCGCAGGCTTCGATGCGCGGGCCGAGCGCCGCTCCTGGGCGGCGATGCGCAAATTTTTCCAAGATGTTCTGGCATAGGCGAGCGGGCTGATGGATCTGGGCATTCGCAATCGCCGCGCCTTCGTCTGCGGCTCGTCGCAAGGGCTGGGCTTGGCCTGTGCGCGGGCGCTGGCGCGCGAGGGGGCCGAGGTCTGGCTCAATGGCCGCGACGCGGAAAAGCTGGCGCGAACGGTCGAGGCGCTGCGTGCCGAATTGCCCGATGCCGTCATCCATGCCATTGCCGCCGACCTCAATAGCGCCGAAGGGCGCGCCGCCATCGTCGCGGCTTTGTCCGAGCTGGATATTCTGGTCACCAACAATGCCGGCCCGCCGCCCGGTGCGCTGGAGGATTGGGACGAGGCGGCGCTGGCCGGCGCCATGAACGCCAATTTCGTGCCGGCAGTGCAGTTGATCCGCGCCTTTTTGCCCGGCATGCAGGCGCGTCGTTTCGGACGCATCGTCAACATCACTTCGGCCATGGTGAAATCGCCCCATTACATGATGGGGCTTTCCACCTCGGCGCGCGCGGCGCTGACCGCGATTTCCAAGGCCATCAGCCGTGAGGTGGTGGCCGACAATGTGACCATCAACAATATCCTGCCCGAGCGCATCGACACGCCAAGGCAGGAATTCATGGCCCGGCGCCTGATGGCGCAGGCCGGCATCAGCTATGAAGAGGCCCGCAGCCGCGCCGCCAGTACCATCGCCGCCAAGCGCTATGGCAGCCCCGAGGAATTCGGCGATGCCTGCGCCTATCTCTGCTCGGCGCAGGCCGGGTTCATTTCCGGGCAGAATCTACAGCTCGACGGCGGCAGTTACGAGGGGTTGATCTGATGGAGCAAATTGATCCGGCCTCCCCGCTCGGCCGCGAGCTTCTGGCCTTCGAAGATGCGCGCAAGGCGGCGCTGATCGCTGCCGATGCCGAGATGCTGGACCGTATCCTTGCCAATGATTTGCAGCATATCCATTCCTCCGGCCAGGTGCATCGCAAGGCCGATTTCATCGCCCATGTGCGGCGCATGGGCGGGTTCCTGTCCATCGAGCGGGGCGAGATTTTACTGCATTCGGATGGGCGGACGGCGCTCCTTGTCGGCTCCACCATCAACCGCGTGCGCCGCATGGAAACCGACGAGATCGCCGCGCTCGAGGGCATGGGCACGGTGGTGGCCATACGCGGCCCGGCGGGCTGGCAGGTGCTGCTCTCCCAGATCACCCTGGCCCGGCGGGCCTCATAGACGGAACGAAAGCATGAAACTTCTCCGCTTTACCCATTCGGGGCAAACGCGCATCGGCAAGCTCGATGGCGACCAGGTGGTCGATCTTTCGGCGGTGCCGGGCGTGACCGGCTCCATGCGGGCGCTGATCGCCAGCCTGCCCGAATTGCGCCCGGCGCTGGAGGCGGCCGATGGCCAGCGCTTCGCGCTCCCCGATGTTCGGCTCGAAGCCCCACTTCCCGACGCCTCCAAATTCCTCGGCATCGGCATGAACTATGCCAAGCACGCCGAGGAAGCGCGGCAGGCCGGCATTCCGGTGCCCTATTCCCAGCTCTGGTTCAACAAGCAGGTGAGCTGCATCAACGGGCCCTTCGATCCCGTGGTCAAATGGAACGCCGCCGAGGCGGTGGACTACGAAGTCGAGCTGGGCGTGGTGATCGGCAGGCGCTGCCGCAACGTCAAGGCCGCCGAGGCGCGCTCGGTCATTGCCGGCTATATGGTGGTCAACGATGTGTCGGCGCGCGACTGGCTCAAGCGCTCGCCCACCTTCACCCTGGGCAAGAGCTTCGACAGCTTCGGGCCCACCGGGCCCTGGATCACCACCGATGACGCGGTGGCCGACCCGCTGGCTTTGGAGATGAAGCTCTGGGTCAATGGCGAATTGCGCCAGGAGCATCCCACTGACGACATGATCTACGACATCTGGGCGCAGATCGAATATCTGAGCACGGTGATGACCCTGGAGCCCGGCGATATCCTGGCCACCGGCACGCCTTCGGGCATCGGCGCGCCCAGTGGGCGCTTCCTCAAGCCGGGCGATGTGGTGCGTGCCGAAATCGGCGGACTGGGTGCTATCGAGAACCGCATCGTCGCCGAAGAGGCGTAACGGAAACGGGCCCCATAGGGGCCCTTCTTCAATCATCCAATATCGCGATGAAATCGCATTGGATCAGCATGCCGTTTTCCAGATCGGCCTTGAGGGCGTGGCGCGTGGGCCGGTTGTTGGGGTCGGGAAACAGCGCTTCCCAATGCGGATTGACCAGGTCGCGCTGCGAGCGGTCCTTCATCCACAGCGTCATCTTGACGATATCGTCGGGCGTGGCCCCGGCGGCGGCGGCAATGGCGCGCACATGGGCGAACATCAGTTCGCATTGCCGCTCCATGCCCTCGGCCGTTTTACCGGTCTCCGGGTCGAGGCCGTGAATGCCGCCCGAATAGACCAGATTGCCGATGCGGCAGGCGGCCGGAACCGGATTGCGGTGGGCGAACCCTTCCACATAGATGCTGGATCGTTTCTGCGCCATCCGGCTAACCTCTTCATGCTGCTGCGAATTTCCAAAAGGCACAAGCCGCCTTTGGCGGGTAAAGCAAGCAATGAGCGAAGGGATGGGCTCAAGGCAAAACGGCGCAAGTTTTCACATTGCGGAATCCGTAGCATCCGTTTGGGCAATAGGTTTTTCTGATGGGAGGGGAAGTTTCGCTATGTGAACAAAAGCGCTTTGCATGCTTGTCTTGCTCCGGCGGCGCGGGCCAGTTTGAGGCCAGCAAGGGCGGGTTGGGACCTGCCGAGCCGGGAGGAAATTGCATGAGCATGGATGAATTCGTCCTGCATCCCCCATTCAACGTCACGCGGGCCAGCCATGTCGTGTTGACCGTGGCCGATCTCGAGGCCAGCAAGGCCTTCTATACCGATCTGGTCGGCCTTGTGGTCAGCGACGAAGATGGTGAGGCGGTCTATCTGCGTGGCATGGAAGAGAGCTGTCACCACAGCCTGGTCCTGCGCAAAGGCGGCGACCCGGTATGCCAGCGCATCGGCTTCCGTGTGCAGACAGATGACGATATCCACGCCGCCAAGGCGTATTTCGACAGTGCGGGCATTGCTTCCGCATTGGTCGACGTGCCCTATCAGGGGCTGACCCTGCATGTGTGCGACAGCCTGAGTGTGCCGCTGGAACTGTGTGCCAGCATGGAATTCCGTCCGCGCCTGATGATGGCCTATGACCGCTACCGCGGCGCCAGCGCCCAGCGCCTCGATCACTATCAGCTCCAGTCGAGCGATGTCGGCGCGTCCTACGCCTTTTACCGGCCGCTGGGTTTTCGCACCAGCGAATACACCTTTTCGCGCCGCGAGGACGGGTCGGAAAAGCTCTGGGGCGTATGGATGCAGCGCAAGGGCAATCCGCACGACCTGGTGTTCACCCATGGGCCGGGGCCGCGCATCCACCATTTCGCCTATACGCTGCGTGACGCCAGCGACATGATCCGCGCCTGCGACGTCGCCGGCGCGCTGGGCATCGGGCAGCGGCTCGAGCGCGGTCCGGGCCGGCATGGCATCAGCGGCGCCATGTTCATCTATTTCCGCGATCCCGACGGGCACCGGATCGAGCTGTTCAACACCCACTACCAGAATATCGATATCGAGCCGCCCCTGGCCTGGGACCTTGAGGACCCGCGCCGCGCCGACCAATGGGGCCTGCCGGCGCAGGAGCAGTGGTTTGCCGAGGCAACCCGGTTTGCCGGCATCGATCCGCAAATGCCCGCCGAAAACGTGGAACTGCCGACGCTGGAGCGGTTCCTGGCCCGTAGGGCGGCGGAGCGGGCCTAGGCGCGCAGAGGAGAAAGAGCAATGCTGAATATCGCGATCATCGGCGCGGGGCCGGGTGGCCTGGCCTTGGCGCTGCGCCTGCACCAGAAGGGTTTCAGGCCCACCATCTATGAAGCCGCTCCCGAGCTGAAGCCGCTGGGGGTTGGCGTCGACATCAAGGTCTATGGCACCAAGGAAATCACCGAGATGGGGCTCCTTGAGGAGTTTCGCGCCATTTCGGTCGAGGCCATCGACTCCCTGTTCTTCACCCGCTACGGCCAGATGATCTATGGCGAAAAGTGCGGCAAACACATGGGCTATCCGCACGAGCAGCGGTTCGTCCATCGCGGCACGTTGCAGATGATGCTTTACGACGCGGTGCTCAAGCGCCTCGGGCCGGATTCAGTGAAGCTGGGCGCGCGCTGCGCCGGCTTCGAGCAGGACGAAAACGGCGTCACCGTGCATTTCGAGGCCGCCCAGAGCGTCCGGCACGATGTGCTGGTGGGGGCCGACGGCATCAAGTCGGCTGTACGCGATCAACTCATCCCCGGCTCGAGGGGCAGCCATTATTCGGGCATCGCCATGTGGCGCGGCGTCACTGTGATGAAGCCCTACCGCAATGGCGGCACCATTCTGCATCTGGGCGATCCGATCGCCCAGGGCAGCATGATCGTCTATCCCATCGCCAACAATGTCGACGGCGAAGGCAGCCAGCTCATCAACTGGGTGGTCGAGCAGAATGGCCAGCCCAAATCGCTCGAAGACTGGAACCAGCGGGTGAGCCCCGACGAGATCGCGCATAATTTCGACGAGTGCAAACTTGATTTCGTCAACCCCGGCGAGATCATCCGCAATGCGCGCGAGGTCTATCTCTATCCGCTGATCGACCGCGATCCGCTCGATCAATGGTCCTTCGGCCGGGTCACCCTGACGGGCGATGCCGCCCATGCCATGTATCCGCGCGGCGGCAATGGCCTGTGCCAGGCGCTGGTGGATGCGCGGGTGCTGGCCGAAAAGCTGGCGGAAATGCAAGATCCCGTTGCCGCGCTCGCCGCCTATGAAGGCGCACGCCGGGAATTCGCCAACCGCCTGGTCATCGCCAATCGCGGCGAAGGGCCCGAAGTGGTGCGACGCATCGTCGAGGAACGTTCGGGCGGCAAGCCGTTCGATGACATCGAGACGATCTTTCCCATCGCCGAATGCGAGAAAATCTTCCTCGAA
The DNA here is from genome assembly GCF_034675085.1 of Devosia sp. GTDB lineage: Bacteria > Pseudomonadota > Alphaproteobacteria > Rhizobiales > Devosiaceae > Devosia. The sequence continues at coordinate 5,485 of NZ_JAUCDN010000040.1, read as the reverse complement.
TACCACCGCATGGCCGGCATGCAGCGTCCCGACGATGCCGGGCCGCTGGGCTTCCGCGAGAGCTTCTTCGACGAGGGCCGCGCGCAGAAGGCCAATGTCGGCACCGATATCGCCGGCGCCAGGGGCGCGGCGCGAACGGCGGGCTAGAATCCGCTGTTATCCGAATTTCCAGAAAGGACTGAGAATGACCAAGGTGATCGACGCCAATATGCATTGGCTGCCCGATACGCTGTTTACCGACGAGACGCTGCGCGAAGCGATGATGGACTGCATTCCGCGCCAGCACGGCATCCATATCCGCATGGAGCCGATCGAGGGCAAGAACCTCAACCAGATCATCATCGAAGAGCCCAAGGGCTATGTGAACATCAACTATGCCGAGGGCCAGTATAATATCGAGAGCCAGCTGGCCGACATGGACAAGGCCGGCATCGACCAGGCCGTGTTCCGCATTCCCGTCTGGCAGGAATGGCTGAACCTGGATACCTCGAAGCGCATCAATGACGGCCTGGCCGAATATGTATCGCGCTCCAATGGGCGCTTCACCGCGCTGGCCGTGGCGCCGCCCTGGGGCGACAAGGCGACGCTGACCGAAGTCGAGCGCTGTATCGACCAGCTCGGCTTCAAGGGCGTGCAACTCGCCTGCAAATATGGCGACATCTATCTCGATGACGAGGCGTTCTTCCCCTATTTCGAGTTCCTGAACGACCGCAAGCTGCCGGCGGTGGTGCACCATACCCCGCTGCCGGTCGATCACGGCTCCATCCTCGATTACAACAACCAGCGCCGCCAATATGGCCGCTGCATCGCGCAGGGCACGGCGGTGGGGCGCGAGCTGTTCTCGGGGCTTTTCGACCGCTTTCCCGAGTTGCGCCTCAGCCATTCCATGCTGGGCGGCGGGTTCTTCGCCTTTGTCGACATGCTGGTGCCCCAGCCCAGGCACAATTACGGCGATACGGTGGATCGTTTCGACACCGGCGAGTCCAGGCTGCGCGAGCAGCTGCGCAAGAACCTGTTCTTCGACATTTCCGGGCCCCCGCAATGGGGCAAGAAGCAGCTTGAATGCGCCATCGAAGTGCTGGGCGAGGACAATATCCTTTATGGCGCCTCCTATCCCATTCGCAAGGACTGGTTCTTCGACGGCGTGCCGACGGTGCAGGCGCTCGACATATCGGACGAGGCCAAGACCAAGATTCTGGGCGGCAATGCCGCCAAGCTCTTCGGCATCTGAGGCTGAATAAAAATCCGGCGCCTGGAACGCCCCGGCGCCGGATGAACGTTTTCCTTTGGAAACGCTTTCCAACACCCCCAAAGGAGTGAAGCCATGCAGCTCAAGGATTCCTCGCTTTTTCGCCAGGCCGCGCTTGTCGGCGGCCGCTGGATCGATGCCGACGTGAAAACCGGCATCGGCGTCACCAACCCCGCTACGGGCGATATTATCGGCCATGTGCCCAAATTGGGCGGCGCCGAGACGCGCGAGGCTATCGCTGCTGCCGAAACGGCGCAGAAATCCTGGGCGGCGCGCACGGCCAAGGAGCGCGCCAATATCCTGCGACGCTGGTTCGAGTTGATGATGGACAACAAGGATGACCTCGGGCGCATCCTGACGCTGGAGCAGGGCAAGCCCCTGGCCGAAGCCACCGGCGAGATTGTTTATGGCGCCAGCTTCATCGAATGGTTCGCCGAGGAGGCGCGGCGCGTCTATGGCGACCTCATCCCCGGCCATCGCTCCGATGCGCGCATTATGGTGCTCAAGCAGCCCATTGGCGTCGTTGCCGCCATCACGCCGTGGAATTTCCCCAATGCCATGATTACCCGCAAGGCCGGTCCGGCGCTGGCCGCCGGCTGCGCCATGGTGCTCAAGCCCGCATCGCAAACGCCGTTCTCGGCCATCGCCCTGGCGGTTCTGGCCGAGCGGGCGGGGCTGCCCAAGGGGCTGTTCAGCGTGGTGACGGGCTCGGCGCGCGAAATCGGGGCGGAGATGACCGCCAATCCCATCGTGCGCAAATTGACCTTCACCGGTTCCACCGAGGTCGGGGCCGAGCTTTATAAGCAGAGCGCGCCCACCATCAAGAAGCTGGGGCTGGAACTGGGCGGCAATGCGCCCTTCATCGTCTTCGACGACGCCGATCTGGACGCCGCCGTCGATGGCGCGCTGATCGCCAAGTTCCGCAATAACGGTCAGACCTGCGTCTGCGCCAACCGCATCTACGTGCAGGATGGCGTCTATGACGCTTTCGCGGAAAAGCTGGCCGCGGCGGTGGGCGGGCTCAAGATCGGCAATGGTTTTGACGAAGGCGTGATCCTGGGACCGCTGATCGATCAGGCGGCGCTGGAAAAGGTCGAGGAGCACGTGGCCGATGCTTTGGGCAAGGGTGCCAAAGTGTTGCGCGGCGGCAGGCCGCACGTATTGGGCGGCACTTTCTACGAGGCGACGGTTCTGGCCGATGTCACCCCCGACATGTTGGTGGCGCGCGAAGAAACCTTTGGCCCGTTGGCGCCGCTCTTCCGCTTCACCGATGAGGCCGATGTCATCGCCCAGGCCAATGACACCGAATTCGGTCTGGCTTCCTATTTCTACGCCCGCGATCTCTCGCGCGTGTGGCGGGTGGCCGAGGCGCTCGAATACGGCATGGTCGGGGTCAATACCGGTCTGGTCTCGACCGCCGAAGCGCCTTTCGGCGGCATGAAATCGTCGGGGTTGGGGCGCGAAGGCTCGCGCTACGGCATCGAGGAATTCGTCGAGATAAAATATGTCTGCCTGGGTGGCATCGTGTGATGGCGATGGGAAAGATGAGGCCGAGATATGTTAGCTTTAAGGGCCCTGACGGTTACTCTTTTGGTATCGTCAACGCCGCTGGCGTCATCGATCTGCGCCGCCGTAATTCCCAATGGCCGGACCTCAAGGCGGTGATTGCCGCCGGGGCGCTTTCCCGTCTCGCCGCCGATCTGGAGGGCGTCGCGCCCGACTACCCGCTTGATGCCATCACCTATGATATCCCCCTTTCCGCGCCGGAAAAGATCATCTGCGTCGGGGTCAATTTCCCTGACCGCAATGCTGAATATAAGGATGGGCAGGCTGCGCCGGCCTACCCATCCCTTTTCGTGCGCTTTCCCGGTTCCTTTGTCGGGCACGATCAGCCTCTGATCCGCCCGCCCGAAAGCGAACAGCTTGATTATGAAGGTGAAATTGCCCTGGTCATCGGCAAGGCCGGCCGTCGTATCGGTGAGGTCGAGGCGCTGGATCATGTCGCGGCGCTGACGCTTTGCAATGAGGGTTCGGTGCGCGACTGGATGCGCCACGCCAAGTTCAACGTCACCCAGGGCAAGAATTTCGACCGCTCCGGCGCCCTGGGGCCATGGCTTATCCCCTTCGAAAGCGAGGCGCAGATCGCCGATATCGCGCTCGAAACCCGGGTAAACGGCGAAATGCGCCAATCCGACCGCACCAGCCGCATGACGTTCTCCTTCCGCCGCATCATCGCCTATGTCTCCACCTTCACCACCCTCAAGCCCGGCAACATCATCGTCACCGGCACCCCGACCGGGGCCGGGGCGCGCCTCGAGCCGCCGGTATGGCTCAAGCCGGGCGACGTGGTGGAAGTGGAGGCCGAGGGGATCGGCATTTTGCGCAACAGCATCGCCGACGAGGACAGCTAATGCTCTCTGCCCAACAGATCGCCGCCGCCGCCGCCAGTCTCGACGCCGCCGAGCGTGATCGCGCCCAGATCGGGCTTTTGTCGCTGGCTTATCCCGGCATGAGCCTGGACGATGCCTATGCTGTGCAAGCCGAATGGGTCAAGGCCAAGCGCGCCGCCGGGCGCAGGGTCATCGGCTGGAAGATCGGACTGACCTCCAAGGCCATGCAATATGCGCTCAATATCGACATCCCCGATTCCGGCGTGTTGTTCGACGACATGCTGTTTGCCGATGGCGCTGTTATTCCCAAGGGCCGCTTCATCCAGCCGCGCATCGAGGCGGAGATCGCCTTCGTGATGAAGGCGGACCTCGCCGGGCCCGACGTCAGCGTCTTCGACGTGCTCAATGCCACCGACTATGTCACCCCGGCGCTGGAAATCCTCGACACCCGCGTCCTGCGCGTTGATCCCGAAACCGGCAAGACGCGCAGTATCGTTGATACGGTGGCCGACAACGCCGCCAATGCCGGCATTGTCATCGGCGGCCGGCCGATGCGACCCGATGCGCTGGACATGCGCTGGATGGGGGCCATCGTCTCGCGCAATGCAGAAGTGGAAGAGACCGGGCTGGGGGCAGGGGTGCTCAATCATCCGGCGCGCGGCATAGCCTGGCTGGCTGGACGGCTCCACGCTTATGGCGATAGGATTTCGGCGGGCCAGATCGTGCTTGCCGGTTCCTTCATCCGCCCGGTGGAAGCGCGGCACGGCGACACCATCACCAGCGATTTCGGGCCGTATGGCACCGTGAGTTGCCATTTCGCGTAAAGGAAAAGCCATGCCCGCACCCATGAACTGCTTCAAGCAGGCGCTGCTGGAGGGGCGGGCGCAGATCGGCCTGTGGGCGGCGCTGGCCAATCCCTATGCCGCCGAAATCCTTGGCGGGGCCGGCTATGACTGGCTGCTGCTCGATGGGGAGCATGCCCCTAATGACGTGCCGGGGCTGATGCAGCAATTGCAGGCCCTGGCCGGCTCGTCCAGCCATCCGGTCGTGCGGCCGCCAATGGGGGAAGCCTGGATGATCAAGCAGCTTCTCGATATCGGCGCACAGACCTTGCTGGTGCCGATGGTGGAAAGCGGCGCCCAGGCTCGTGAGATCGCCCGGGCCATGCGCTATCCGCCCCAGGGCATTCGCGGCGTCGGCGCGGCCCTGGCACGCGCCTCCAATTTCAACCGCATCGCCGATTATCTTCCCACCGCCAATGAGCAGGTGTGCCTGCTGGTGCAGGTGGAGAGCCGCAAGGCACTGGAGGCGCTGGACGAGATCGCCACCACCGAAGGGGTGGACGGCGTTTTCGTCGGTCCCTCCGACCTCGCCGCCGATATGGGCTATCTGGGCCGGCCCGGCGAACCCGAGGTGCAGGCGGCGGTGGAGGACGCTATTGCCCGCATCACCGCCCATGGCAAGCCGGCGGGCATCCTCACCGGCGACCAGCATCTGGCCCGGCGCTATCTCGATCTGGGTGCGACCTTCGTGGCCATCGGCAATGACGTGACCCTGTTCGCCAACGCGGCCTCCAAGCTGCTGGCCGACTTCAAAGCGGGAGGCCAAACCTCCTCTAGCCCACCCAAAGACCCCTACGGCTGATCCCGCCGTCCCGCAGCCTTTTTCCACGCAGCCTCTCTTCCATCCACCAGGCCATTCCGGCGTCGGCGGAAACCATATCCGCTTGCTTTCACGCGCTCTGGCGCTGGGATCAGTCTGGATTCCGGCCGGCGCTGCAATGATCCGGTGGGGAGGAGTCCAAAATCGATTTTGTATATAAAAATATTTTTGGCTTGCCAATTTT
>NZ_JAUCDN010000039.1:0-16242 GCF_034675085.1 Devosia sp. | reverse complement strand
GTAAGGAAATCACCCTCACCGCCGCCTCGGCCGACGCCACCGCGCTGCAAACCACCATCACTGCGGCCCTCACGGCGGCCGGTAGCGACTCCAAGTACACCACCACTGTGGTTGGCTCCAAGGTCGCCATCGAAGCGGTGGACAAGACCGCCGATTCGCCGAAGATCGAATTCGTCTCCGGCGTGACCGCGGCAACCTACGGTGAAACCTCTTTCGTGTACGACGCCAACAATATTGGCGAAGTCAGCGTCGGCGGTCAGAATATCTCCACCGGCGGCGGCAATTTCGACTCCTTCGTCGCCTCGCTCCAGGAAAAGGCCGAAGCTGGCGGCTATACCGTCAACGCCGATGCCGCCACCAAGCGCATTAGCCTGGTTTCGACCACTCCGGGCGGCGCTGCGCCGACCATTGAAGGAATTCGTGAGAACGGCCCTGCTACCGCCGCCTCGCGCACTTTCTCCGTGGCTGACGCAACTGCCCTGAACACCAACGACCTGTTCGGCGAAGACGCCAGCGGCGAAACCTTCACCGACATCGATGATGTCATCACCTTCCTGAACGGCCAGACGGCCGCCGGTGAATTTGGCGCGACCTACAAGGCCGACAAGGATAGCGACGGCAATCTGGTCATCAGCACCCTGGCGACCGGTGCTTCTGCTGGCACTCCCCCGGCTGCTACGGCTGGCCTGACGGAAATCACCGCCCTGGCCAAGTCCGGCACCGACGCCATCGCCAATGGCATCGACGTGACCCGCACCGCCGGCACCGCCGGCAGCTACACCACCGAAGTGGAAGCCGCCTCGCACAAGGTCACTCTGACCTATGGCAACAAGTCGGCCGACATCAACATCGTGGGCCGCGACACGACCTCGGCAACGCCGGAAGCCGATCAGCTCAAGCTGATCAACGACCAGCTCAAGGCCGCCGGTCTCAGCGACATCGAAGCCAGCTTCGATGCCGATGACAAGCTGGTGTTCACCGCCAAGACCGAGGAAGCCAAGACCCTGGCCGTTTCGGGCGAGAGCAACAGCCTGTTCGGCACCAAGACCGTCTCCACCGGCACCCCGGCGGTTTCGGCCTACAAGGCGACCAATGCCGTCGATCAGTTCGTCGAGGAAATCAACCGCAACTCGGCCACCAACGGCTACCTGCGGGCCTCGAACGACAATGGCAAGCTGCGCATCGAGAACCTCTCGACCCAGGCGCTGAATGTCGAGTTCGACAAGGACGGCGCCGGCGGCGCTGCGGCCACCAGCCACACCATCGGCGGCAACGCCGTTCGTGAAGGCCTGGCCAAGCAGTTCAACGAGCTCAAGGACCAGCTCAACAAGCTGGCCGACGACGCCTCGTTCAACGGCATCAACCTGCTCCGTGGCGATCAGCTCACGATCACCTTCAACGAAACCGGCAACTCGTTCATGCAGATCAAGTCCGGTGACGATCGTGGCGTCAACTCGCAGTCGCTGAACATCAACGACCTGTCTGCGATCGAGCTCGACAGCGATGGCAACATCGATGCTCTGCTGGGCGACATCAAGACCGCGCTCAACAGCGTCCGCTCGCAGGCTTCGGCCTTCGGCTCGAACCTGTCGATCGTGCAGAACCGCCAGGACTTCACCAAGAACATGATCAACACGCTCCAGACTGGCGCCGCCAATCTGACGCTGGCTGACATGAACGAAGAAGCGGCCAACCTGCTGGCCCTGCAGACCCGCCAGTCGCTCAGCTCCTCGGCGCTGTCGATGGCTTCGCAGGCCGACCAGTCGGTACTTCAGCTCCTGCGCTAAGCGCCGGCAAGCGACCGAATCGAAAAGGCGGGCTTCGGCCCGCCTTTTTGCGTTTTGGGCTTGCCGCCCTCGCCGCCCCTCCCCCGCACGGAGAAAAAATCGGCAAAAATCGCTATTAACGCCTCAAAAACCAAGGTTTATGACCTGCTAACGGCCATGGTTAATTTGTCATTAACGTTTACCTTCGTAAATGAATTCCTACAGGGGACGGTGTGTCTGGCCGTCTGGATGAGGAAGCTCCATGTCCGATATTACTTTGTCGAAGGCCGTCCGGTCTAATCTGCTGTCGCTCCAGAACACCGCCGACCTGATGGCAAAGACGCAGGAACGTCTGGCCACGGGCAACAAGGTGAACTCCGCGCTCGACAACCCCACCAATTTCTTCACCGCCTCGGCGCTGAACAGCCGTGCCGGCGATCTCAATGCCCTGATGGACAACATGGCCAACGGCATCAAGACGCTGGAAGCCGCCGACAATGGCCTGACCTCCATCACCAAGACGCTGGAATCGATGCAGTCGACCCTGCGCCAGGCCCGCCAGGACAAATCCTTCCAGGTCGATACTTACGAGGTCAACAAGCTCAGCACGCTCAAGGTGAACGGCGGCCGCTTCGGCGCCGAAACCGAAATCCGCCTGCAAGAGCCCACCGGCGGCACCAAGGCTACCCTGGCCGCTTCGGTGCCGGGCGTGAACTACGTCAATCCCCCGGCGACGGCGGGTACGCTGGAAGGCCCCGGCCCGCGCACGCTCATCGAATATGACCCCTCCTTCGACGATGGCGGCAAGATCCGCATCGATGGCAAGGAACTCACCATCGGCACGCCGGGCAGCAACGACGCCTCGGGCGTCGCGGCCGCGATCAACACCGCCATGGGTCCTGCCGGCATCACCGGCTATACCGTGAGCTCCTCGGGCAACAAGATCATCATCGAGGCCAACGACAAGACGGTCTCTTCGCCCGATGTCGAATTCGTCGCCGGCATCACCACCGCCAAGTTCGGCGAAACCTCGTTCATCTACAACAAGGACAATGTCGGCACCGTCAAGGCGGGCGGCCAGAACATTTCCACCGGCGGCGGCACCTTCTCCACCTTCGTCGCCTCCTTGCAGGAAAATGCCGAGGCCGGCGGCTACGAGGTGTCCTTCGACATTCCCACGCAGCGCATCACCCTCAAGTCGACCACCCAGGGCGGCCCTGCCCCGGCCATCGAAGGCCTGCGCGAAAACGGCCCCGCCACCGGCGCCGCGCGCACCTTCGATTGGAGCGGCTATCTGGTCGATTTGCAGAACGAAACCGTTTTCGGCGTGACGCTTCCCTCCACGCTGACGACCTTTCAAGATGTCCTCGACACTCTGAACGATCCGACGAATGGCCTTTCCGGCCATACGGCCAGCCTGAGCGATGAGGGTTATCTGGTCATCACCAGCAACACCCCCGGCTCCACCTCGGTATCCGTCGATCCGTCGACATCGGGCGTATTCGCCGAAATCAGCGGCCTGGCCAAGTCCGGCACCGACGCCATCAGCGACGGCATTTCGGTGACGCGCCTCGCCGGCGTCTCCGGCGCCTATACCGAGGCCGTCGAAGCCGCCTCGCACAAGTTCACCCTGACCTATGGCACCAAGTCGGCCGAGATCAACGTGGTGGGCCGCGATGGTTCGCCCCACGCCCAGGCCAACCAGCTCAAGCTCATCAACGACCAGTTGCTGGCGGCCGGCCTCTACGACATCGAAGCCTCCTTCGACGCCAATGACCAGCTGGTGTTCAAGGCGCTGACCGAGGAATCCAAGACGCTGGCGGTGTCTGGCGAGAACAGCACCGACCTGTTCGGCACCACCACGGTCTCGACCGGCAGCCCGGCCGTGTCCGCCTATAAATCCTCCAATGCCGTCGACCAGTTCGTCGAGGAGATCAACCGCAACCCCGACACGGCCGGCTATATCCGCGCCTCCAACGACAACGGCAAACTGCGCATCGAGAACCTTTCGACCCAGGAGCTTTCCGTCGAGCTGGACAAGGATGGTGACGGCGTCGGCTCGCCGACCAATCACAAGATTGCCGGCAACGCCACCCGCGCCAACCTGGCCAGTGAGTTCAACGAGCTCAAGAACCAGCTCGACCGCCTCGCGGACGATGCCTCCTTCAATGGCATCAACCTGCTGCGTGGCGACAATCTGCGCATCACCTTCAACGAGAGTGGCAATTCCTTCATCGAGATCCAGTCCAAGGATGGCGCCGGCATCAGTGCCAACACGCTCGATCTGCGTCATCTGAACGCCATCGACCTCGACGCCGACATGGACATCGACAAGCTGCTCGATGGCGTGAAGCTGGCGCTCAGCTCGGTGCGTTCGCAGGCCTCCAAGTTCGGCTCGAACCTCTCCATCGTGCAGAACCGCCAGTCCTTCACCAAGCAGATGATCAACACGCTGGAAACCGGCGCTGCCAATCTGACGCTGGCCGACATGAACGAGGAAGCGGCCAACCTGCTGGCGCTGCAAACCCGCCAGTCGCTGTCCAGTTCGTCGCTGTCGCTGGCCAGCCAGGCCGACCAGAGCGTGCTCCAGCTGCTTCAGTAAGCGGTCAGCGGGTATTTCTCTTCAGGGCGGGCCAAAGGTCCGCCTTGATTGTTTTCGCCCTTTCCGCACTGTATTTCTTTGGGCATGGATTCGAAGCGGCAGGAGGCCCGGACATGGCGCTCAAGGTAGAATTGAAGCCTGGCGAAAAACTGCTGATCGGCAATTGCATCATCACCAATTCCGACCAGCGCACCCGGCTGTTCGTCGATGGCCGCGCCCCTATCCTGCGGGAAAAGGACATTCTCACCGCCGAAACTGCCAACAGTCCGGCCAAGCGCATCTATCTGGCCGTACAGCTCATGTATATCAACGACGATATCGAGAGTACGCGCGACACTTATTTTGCATTGGTCAATGATTTTATCCAAGCTGCGCCGTCATCTGTCGAGCTGGTTAACCAAATTAACAACGAGATATTAACCGGCCAGCTATACAAGGCTCTGAAGGCCTCCCAAAGGCTCATCGAGTACGAACAGGACCTGATTTCCCATGTATCAGCAGGGCGCACTGGCCTACCAGCAGACAGCCAAGATCGTTGAATCGTCGCGCGAACGCGAATCCGCCCTGCTCATGAAGGCGGCCGCCAGTCTGCAAAAGGTCAAGGACGAGTGGCCGAACAGCTTCGACGATCTTCAGCCGGCGCTGAATTTCAACCGCAAGCTGTGGACCATCTTCATGACTGCGGTGACCAAGGAAGACAGCCCCCTGCCCGTCGAATTGCGCCAGAACATCGCCAATCTCGGCCTGTTCGTGATGAACCAGACCCGCGAGATGCTGCTCGAGCCGCGCGCGCAAAAGCTGGACGTGCTGGTGCGCCTCAACCGCCAGATCGCCGCCGGCCTGCGCGGCAGCTGACCCACCGCTCCTCCTACACACAAAAGGCCCCGCAGCGATGCGGGGCCTTTGTTTTGTGGCACCATCCTGCGCCCCGGCGCGGGCCCGCTACAGGAAGTTGACGATACTGAGCTTGCTCACCATCGAGGTGGCCTGGTAGCTCGCCTGCAAGCGGGTCTGCAGCGCCAGTATCTCCATGGCCACGTCTTCCTTGTTCACCGTCTCGATATCGCTGAGCAGATTGTCGAGCTGTGCCTTGTAATTGGTGTGACGCGTGGCGGCGTTGTTGAGCGTGCTCAGGGCCACGCCCATTTCCATGGCGATGATTTCGATCGAGCCGCGCTCGGGATTATGTGCTTCCGACATTTCCGCCTGCTGGCGGATGGCCATGGCGTCGAACCGCCCCATGGCTTCGCGCATATCGGCCAGAACCGCCGCCTCGTAATCGGCCAGCGCCGCTTCGCGCGGCCCCCCCTCGGGCAGTTGCATGGCCGCCAGCCGCAGCGGCTCGCGCGAGGCGCGCACATTCTCTTCGGTGGGATAGCTCTCGATGGACATCGAGGCCATGGTGCGCACCAGGCGCAGGAAGCCCGATTCATTGGCTTGCAGGCCGTAATTGACCCGCGTGGTGTCGTCCACCTGGGCCGAAACGCTCTGGCGCGGATTGCCCTCGGCGATGATGGACGCCTCGGTGACCGCCGTGGTCAGCGCCTGCGCGAAATTCTGCGCCGTCGCCGCCTCATCGGCGCCAATGGAGAACTGTCCGGCCCGCGCCGGCCCGTTCACGGCCGTCAGCGTCACCTTGCGCTGCGTGCCATTGGGCTCGGTGAGGGTGATTTCCACGCTCTCCCCCGCCGTCAGCATGGCGGCGAGTTGCACCGACACTGAGGCGGGAGAGCCCGCCACCGGCGTCACGGTGATATTGGCGCCCGGCTGGGACGGCTGGGCGGAGACCGAGAACCCGTATTGGCCGGAAACCGGCTGCTGCTGGGCGATGGTCACCCCATGGGTCACCACGTTGGTCAGCGGGTCGGTCACCGCCGTGGTGGAGATGTCCAGCCGGCCCAGATTGGCCGCCACCACGGCGGGCGTCTGCCCGCTATACCACATCACCGTATCGGCCTCGGTGCCCACGCGCAGCGCCGTGGCCGTGGCCGGATCGCCATCCACCCGTAGCACCGGCTCGCCCGGGCCGTTGAAATAATTCGCCGCGGCCGTGAAGGTGGAGGCGCCGGCCAGATCGGTCTTGGTCACTTCCTTGAGGCGCTTTTCCAGCGCCGCCTGGAAATTGGCGGCCGTCTCGTCGGCGTCCTGCCCGATGATGAATTCGTTGGAGGTGCCGCCGGCATTCTCCGCCGTCACCGCCTTCATCACCACCTGCGTCTGGGTGCCGTCGGGCATGGTAAGGCCGATCGAGATTGTCCGCCCTTCCTGGATCTGGTCGCCGGCGGTGTCGAAGGTCACGCTGATCTGCTGGCCCTGCGGAGCCGTGCCGGGCCCGGGCTGGGTCACGCTCACAGCGCCGCTGGTGGTCGAGACGGTGGACACCTTGAACCCGAACGGGTGCACGCCATCCTCGCTCAGCGTCACGATATTGGGCGTGAGGATGTCGATGCCGGTTTCCAGCCGCCCCATCCCGCTCAGGCCCGCATCGGCCAGCTTGCGCTCGCTGGCCACGGCGTTGAAGCCGGCCTTGCCCGCCTGCCCGTTCATCAGCACGTCGGTGGTGGGCAGCGGCGCCTTGTCGGTGTTGGAGCCACCGAACAGATAGCGCCCGGCAATGTCGCTGTTGAGCAGCGTCACCATCTCGTCGAGCCGCGCATAGGACAGGCCCGGCAGCGTCGCCATGTTGATGTTGTTGGTGCCGTATTGGCCCTGGATCGCCGAATTGCGAGCCTCGCCTTCAATGGCGTCGAAGCGTGACAGCGTCTTGTCCAGAAAGCTCAGGCGCAGATTGACCGTGTCGATATTGGCCGAAAACCCCTCGATGCGGCCCAGCCGGGACCGCACCGACAATGACATGGGCAGGTCGCGCGCCATTTCGGAGAGCTTGGAGGCTTTCTCGCCGGTGCCGAGCTGCATTTGCAGCGTGGCGAAGCGGTCCTGCATCTTGGAGATGACGCCGAACCCGGTCTGTAGCGGGAACATCGATTTGTTGACGATCATCTGGCCTTACTCCTTCACGTGGCCTGGAACAGCGTGTCGAGCAGTTCCTTGACCACCGATACGACGCGGGCATTGGCCGCATAGGCGTTCTGCAATTCCAGCAGCCGCGCCATTTCCTCGTCGACATTGACGCCGTAGTCGGATTCCATCTGGTCGATGATGGTGTCGAGCGTCAGTTGCCGGTCGTCGCGCTTGGTCAGCGCCGCATTGATGCTGGCGCCCTGAAAGCCCACGATCTGCGAGATGACTTCGCCCAGATTGCCGGCAAGCTGGAAGCGTCCCGAATTGGCCTGGGGGCTGGTGCCGGAAACGAAATTCATCGTCTCGAGCTGGTTGATGACGTAATTGGCCCGGTCCGCGTCGCCCAGCGTGCCGCCCACCTCATACTGCACCAGCAGCCGGTTGTCGGCGAGAATGGCGGGGTTGATGGCGATGCGCGCCGCAAAGCCCTGCTTCTGCGGCGGATCGGAGTCCAGGTTGTTGGTGAAGGCGGCGCTGCCCTGGTCCACGAACAGGTTGAAGGCCAGTCCAGAGCCCTGCAATCCCGTCGAGGTGGAATGGGCCACGGCGCTCTTCACATCGGTGGTGCCGGCCGCGCCATCGTCCAGGATGCGCAGATAGCCGGCCCCGCCGCTGATGTTGAGGCTGGGGAACATCGCGCCCAGCGTATTGCCCAGATCGCCCCCGCCCATGGAAAAATCCATGCCGATGACGCGCTGCCCGGTGGCGTCGATATAATCGAGCGGCTCCAGCGTGTTGACCACGCGGACGCGCTTGTCGATCCCGTTCTGCGAATAGGTGAACTGGATATCGTTGCCCGGCGCCATATTGGTGATGTCGAGCGTCAGGCCGCGCGCCGCGCCCGCTTCGGTCACCTCGCCCGGCTTGCTGACGGTGGAAAAGGGCTGCGCCAGCGCCGCCGCGATTTCGTCGAGCTGGTCCTGCGCTTCCACCAGCGTCTTGTCGCGCAGCGTCACCAGCCCGGCCAGTTCGCCGCCCTGCAACACGCCCTGCGTCACCAGGTCGATGGTCAGCCCCGAAGGCGTGGTCAGGATCAGCTTGCCGACCTTGCTCGCCTCGTCATTGTAGTCGAACACCGAATTGGGCGAGAGATTGCCCGCGCTTTCGAAGCTGAACTGGGAAACGCCGTTATCCAGCAGCCCCACGCCGGAGCGCGTCATCAGCGCCACCGTGCCGTTGGGGCGGTAATCGGCCTGCACGTCGATGATCTCGGCGATGGACGAGACCAGCCGGTCGCGCTGGTCGTGCAGCGCCGCGCGGGCGCTGTCGGTCATGCCCAGGGCGAGCAGGCGCGGATTCACTTCCGAAAGCGAATTCAGCATGCCGTTGATATTGTAGATATTCGAGGCGATCTGGCCTTCGGTTTCCTGCCGCATGCCCTGGATGGTGGTGGACAGGCGATTGAGCGTCTCCACCATGGTCTGGGCGCTCGACACCATGCTGGCGCGGGCGGTGTAGTCGTCCGGGCTGGTGGCGATGCCTTGCAGGGCGTTCTTGAGCTGGCTGTAGAGCGTGTCGAGCGAGCCGGCCTGCCCCGGCTTGCCCAAAAAGCCTTGCAGGCGGTCGAGATAGCCGGCCTGGACGCTGGAATTGGCCGCGTCCGACACCTGCCGCGTATAATAGGTTTGCAGGCTGGTGTTGAAGGCGCGCGTCACCCCCACAGAGCGGGCATAGGTGCTGTTCTGCGCGTTGTAGTCGACGACGTTCAGCGCCTGCCGATGATAGCCAGGCGTGCCCGCATTGGCGATGTTGCGGCTCAGGACATCGAGCGAATCCTGGTTGATCCGCAGCCCGGTCACCGAATTGTTGAGGGACGTCATCAGGCCCATTCTTGGGACTCCTCAAGCAAAAGCCGCGTCCGGGGCGCCGTGCCCCGGACCGTTACCGATGCGCGCCTTAGCGCACCATGTTGAGCGCTTCCTGCAACATCTCGTCGGCGGTGCTGACGATGCGCGTGCCGGCCGCATAGGCCTGCTGGGTCACGATCAGCTTGGTGAATTCGTCCGAGATATCGGTGTTGGAGGCTTCCAGCGCTCCTCCGATCACGCCCGAGCCGGAAAGGTCCAGAATGGCCTCCCCCGATTCCGAGGTGGACGAGAACACCCCGCCATCGAGACGCTTGAGCTTGTTGATGGCGTTGAACTCCGCCGTCACCACCTGCGCCATGTCGATGCGCTCGCCATTGGAATAGGTGGCGACCACGCGGCCATTGTCATTGATGGCCACCGAGACGAATTCGCCGGCGCCATAGCCGTTCTGGTTGAGCGTGGACACGTTCACCGTGCCGTTGACGTCGGCGAATTGAGAAACGCCGTTGGTGTCGTGCTTGAGCTCGACCGGGCCGATGGCGACGCCATTGACCACCAGGTTGGAGATCTGCACCGTCGGCATGCCGGGAGGCGCGATGGAGCCATCGGCCGAGAACACATAGTCCTGCCCGATATTGGTCCACATCGGCTCGGCGCCTTCCGCCATGCTGTCCGACATGTAGAAGAGGTTCCAGGTATCCACCCCGCCCGAAGCCACGCTGTCAACCTTGGCCCAGCGCATCTGCACATTGGCCGGGGCGCCGTTTTCGGCATAGACGGTGATGGCGCCGCCAGCGATGGAATTGGCCTTGAACTGGGCGTCGTTGGCCGCGGCGACCGTGGTCAGGCGCGGCAGCGGCGCCACGTTGTTATAGGTGTTGGCAATGCCCAGCCCCGTGGCGGCGCTGCCCCCGATCACCAGTTGCGAGCGCTTGAACTGGCCCATATCCACCTGGATGTTGTTGCTGGCATCGGCGGCGACGGTCACGGTGGAGAAGGCTCCGCCATTGGAGCGCAGCGCCTGCTGCATCGCCCCCAGGACCTGGCTGACCGATACCCCGCCCCCGATATTCACGCCGATATTGGGCGGCGTCACCGAGGCGGCGTCGTCATCGTGGAATTGCAGCGTGTGGGTCACCCCGCCGGCGGTGAAGCTCAGCGTCTGGCCGGGCACGAAGCCATTGTTCAACGCCGGATGGGTGGTGCTGGTCGAGGGCTCGATCTCGCTGGTGGGGAAGCCCAGCGCCGCCGTGCCGCCGATCTCGAACGAGGAGACCAGGTCCGTGCCCAGCGAGGCTTCCAGGCTGCCACTGCCATTGAGCCCGAAGGTCAGCGAGGTGGACCCGGTCAGGGTGCGCAACCGGCTTTCAATGCTGGCAAAAACGTCGCTGATGGCCTGGCCCGGCGCGATGTCGATCACGTTGCCGCCCGGCGGCGGGTTAGGGCTGCTATCCTGAAGAACAAAGCTGTAGAGCGTGCCCGCGATTGTCACCTCCACCGTTTCGCCGCTGGTAAAGGTGGGTTGCGCCGGATCGGTGCCGGTGAAGGCCGAACCATGCGCCGTGGCCGGCAGGCTCAGCGTCGAGCCGGTAGCGCGCGCTGCCACGCCGCTATAGCGCGCGGTATCCAGCAGTTCGCTATTGGGCACATTGGCGTTGTAGCCGGCATTCTTGGGCAGCTGCGGCAGGTTGGCCTGATAGTTGATGCGATTGGTGCGCTGCGCCGGCAGGAAGCTGTTGGAAAGCTGGATGACTTCCGGCACCGAGCCGGAAATATTGCCGGTCTGCGTATCGATGGGCAGGCCCTTGAGATAGTAGCCGGCGCCGTTGACCAGATAACCATCCTTGTCGATCTCGAAATCGCCACGGCGGGTATAGAAATTGGTGCCGGCGAACACCGAATTGCCGTCCGACTGGCCGATCTTGGGTTCGACCACGAAGAAGCCGTTGGAGTTGAGCGCGATGAAGGTCTCGTTGGAGACCGTCTTGATGTCGCCCTGGATGGAATTGGTGCCGCGCGACTGCGCCAGCACCGCGCCCGGCACCTGCCGCGAGATCGGCGCATCGGGGATGAGGTCGAGGAAATCGGTCTCGATGCGCTTGTAGCCCGTGGTCTGCGAGTTGGCGATATTGCCCGAGATGTTTTCCAGCGCATGCGCCTGGGCCCGCAAACCCGTCACCGCACTGGAAAGAGCGCCATAAATACCCATCTGTTACTCCGTAAGCCCTCATTGCGCCCCAGGCGCGTTTCCCCCATTCAGATGCAAGCATGATGCCAACTGCTCCGAGCATTGATTTCATTGGATTTTCAGGGACTGGCTCGCCCGATTGTGGCGCAATCCCGGCAGAAGAGTCCGGGTCGGCGGCAGAATTTGCCGCCCGCTTGTGAATGCACACCCATTGCAGTAATGCAGGGGTCGCTAAAGCCGGGGCCGTCCATGCTGTTTTCCAGTGCCGATGAATTCGTCAACGCGCCGCGCCGCGCCGTGACCGTGTTCGGCATGGCCGGCGTGGGCAAGACGCGGCTGAGCGCCATGCTGCGCGCCAGCAACTGGTTTCACTATTCGGCCGATTACCGCATCGGCACGCGCTATATGGGCGAGGCCATCGTCGACAATTTCAAGCGCGAAGCCATGCGGGTGCCGTTCCTGGCCCAGCTGCTGCGCTCGGATTCGATCTACATCTCGTCCAACATCACCTTCGACAATCTCGATCCGCTCTCGAGCTATCTCGGCACGCCCGGCAATCCCGACAAGGGCGGGCTCCCCCTGGCCGAATATCAGCGCCGCCAGGAGCAGCACCGCATCGCCGAGATCGCCGCGCTGCTGGACGTGCCCCATTTCATCGAGCGCGCCAAAGCGCTTTACGGCTACGATGATTTCATCGCCGACACCGGCGGCTCGCTGATCGAGGTCATCGACCCCACCGATCCCGAGGACCCGGTGGTCAGGACGCTGGCCGCCTCCACCGCCCTGCTCTATATCCGCGGCACCGACAAGGACGCCGCCGAGCTGGTGCGGCGGTTCCGGCAAAGCCCCAAGCCCATGTATTACCGCCCGCCCTTCCTCGTGGAGAAATGGGCAGAATACAAGCTCATCAACGGCATCCTCGACGATTGCGACGTCGATCCGCTCGGCTTCGGCGCCTGGGGCTTCGAGGCGCTGCTGCATGACCGTCTGCCGCGCTATCAGGCGCTGGCCGACAATTTCGGCTATTGTGTCGAGGCGTCGGACCTGGCGACCGTCCGCGACGGCGACGAATTCGTCGATCTGGTGGCCGCCGCGATCGAGAAGCGAATGCGCTAGCGCGTTTCCAGGAAAAGTGGCTACCACTTTTCCGGTTCGGAAACGCGCCACCAGATAGCGCGCGTCTCTTTACGGGACGCGCTCGCCTGAATCGCTTTGTGATCGAACCCGCTTAAGAGGCTGATATGCCTATTCGTAGTCCCGACAATTTGCCCGCCCGCAAGACGCTTGAGGATGAGGGCGTCTATGTGATGGATTCCACCCGCGCCGCGCGACAGGATATCCGCCCCCTCGAAATCGGCTTGCTCAATCTGATGCCGAACAAGGAGCGCACCGAGACCCAGTTCACCCGCCTCATCGGCTCGACGCCGCTGCAGGTGAACCTTTCGCTCGTCCGCATTACCGACCATCACTCCAAGCACACCTCGGAGGATTATCTCAACACCTTCTACCAGACCTGGGAAGAGGTGCGCGAAAAGCGCTTCGACGGCTTCATCGTCACCGGCGCGCCCATCGCCAATATCCCGTTCGACGAGGTGCGCTACTGGCCCGAAATGATCGAGATCATGAATTGGACGCAGACCAACGTCCATCATACCATGTTCATCTGCTGGGGCGCGCAGGCCGCCCTGCACCATTTCCATGGGGTCCGGCGCTACCGCATGGCCAACAAGGCCTTCGGGGTCTATCGCCACCGCGTGCTCAACCTGCGCTCGCCCTTCCTGCGCGGCTTTTCCGACAGCCCGATGATCCCGGTGTCGCGCTATAACGATATCGAGCGCGCCTCGCTCAACCCCGATTTGGAAGTGCTGATCGACAATCCCGAGATCGGAATTTCCATGCTGGGTGACGAAAAGCACCGCGCCGTGCATTTCCTCAACCATCTCGAATACGACAACCGCTCGCTGGCCGACGAATATGAGCGCGACCAGAAAGCCGGGCTCGACACCCCCCTTCCCGCCAACCTTTTCCCCGGCGACGACCCCGCCGCCACCCCGGAAAACCGCTGGCGCAGCCATGGGCACCTCCTGTTCCAGAACTGGATCAACGAGATCTACCAGACCACGCCCTATGAGCTGGACAGGATCGGGCGGTAGCACCAAACATCCCTCCCAGCCTCCCCCATCAAGGGGGAGGCGCCATCCGGTGGATGAAGCAAGATGGTGCCAAAGACACCGAGCCACACCTCCCCCTTGATGGGGGAGGCTGGGAGGGGGTGTATTCGCCAAGCCCCGCTTGAACCCACGCCATAAATCCCTATCTTGCCAGAAGCATAGAGAGACCCGCGCGTGCCCAGGCCTGCCACGACCATCGTTGACGAGCTGGGCATAGCCCTGGCCAATCTGGGGGACGCCGCCACCGGCGCCTTCACCCCGACGTTGCGGCTGGGCGTCACCGGTCTCAGCCGCGCCGGCAAGACCATTTTCATCACCGCCCTTGTCCACAATTTGCTCACCGGCGGCCGCCTGCCCGGCTTTGCGCCCTTGGCCGAAGGCCGCTTCATCGGCGCGAAACTGGCCGAATATCCCGACGCCACCATTCCGCGCTTTGCCTATGAGCAGCATATGGAGGCGCTGACCGGCGCCGATCCCGTCTGGCCCGAAAGCACCCGCCGCATCTCGCAATTGCGCCTGGTGCTGAAATTCCAGTCCGGTAAATTCCTCTCCGGCCTGCGCGGCGTCTCCACGCTCAATCTCGATATCGTCGATTATCCCGGCGAATGGCTGCTCGACCTGCCTTTGCTCGGCCTCAGCTTTGCCCAGTGGAGCGCGGAGGCGCTGGAGCGGGCCGACCGGCCCGGCTCGGGCGATGAGGCCGGTCCGTTCCTCGATGCCCTGGCCGCCATCGATCCCCTGCGCGATGCCAGCGATGCCGACGCGGAAAGGCTTGCCGCCGCCTTCACCGACTATCTGCGCCGCAGCCGCGAACATGGCGCGCTCTCCACCCTGCCGCCGGGCCGGTTCCTGCTCCCCGGCGATCTGGAGGGATCCCCCGCCCTCACCTTCGCGCCCCTGCCGCCGCAGCGCCAGGCCGTTCGCGGCACCAGCCTCTATGCCATGCTGGAGGCGCGCTACGAGGCTTACAAAGACCGTATCGTCCGCCCCTTCTTCCGCGACCATTTCGCCCGGCTCGACCGCCAGGTGGTGCTGGTGGATACGCTGCGCGCCCTCAATGCCGGCCCCGCCGCCGTGGCCGATCTGGAAACCGCGCTCACCGCTGTGCTGGCCTGCTTCCGCCAGGGGGAAACCAACCCCCTGCTCCGCCCCTTCGTGCGCCGCATCGACCGCATTCTCTTTGCCGCCACCAAGGCCGACCATCTGCACCACACCAGCCATGACCGGCTGGAGACCATTCTCAACCGCCTCGTCGCCAATGCCGCCCGCAAGGCCCGCTTTGCCGGCGCCGAGACCCGCTCGCTGGCCCTGGCCGGCATTCGCGCCACCAGCGAAGGCACCATCCGCGAGGCCGACGAGACCCTGCCCACCATTATCGGCACCCCGATGCGCGGGGAAAGCCTCGATGGCGTCACCTATGACGGCAAAACCGAAATCGCCTTGTTTCCCGGTGACTTGCCGGAAAAACCGGATTCACTTTTCGTCGACGGCGAAAAGGTGGAGCTCAACTTTCTCCGCTTCACCCCGCCCCGGAGCCTTGAGCGCAACGCCAATGGCGATGTGGTCCTGCCCCATATCCGCTTCGACCGGGCGCTGGATTATCTCATCGGAGACTGGCTGGCATGAAACGCCCCATCGCCCGCCCCACCGCGCCCGACGCCGTGGCGGAAACGCCGCCGCGCAGCCCTCGCGCCTTCGCCCCGGCGCGGGTGGAACTCGCCGAGCCCGATTTCAACGCATCGCCTGACGACACGCTCGTCGCGCCGCCAATGCGCCGCATGGGCTGGGCGGCGCGGCTCGCCTGGGGCGCCGGCAGCGTTCTGGTCTCCGCCGCGCTGGGCCTGGCCGCCGACCGGCTGATCCGCGATCTCTTCGCCACCAGCGCGTATCTGGGCTGGCTGGGGCTAGCGGTGCTGGCCGCCTTCCTCGTCGCGGTGCTCGCCTTGGCCGGCCGCGAGATTTTCGCCCTGCGCCGCCTGCGCGTGCTCGACGATCTGCGCCGCCGCGCCGCCCAGGCCGTTGCCGATGACGACGCCAACAAGGCCCGCTCGGTGCTCGATAGCCTCGAAACCATCTATGCCGGCCGCGCCGATCTGGCCCGCGCCCGCCAGGGCGTGGCCGAGCACGCCCCCCATCTTTTCGATGGCCATGAAATGGTGGCGCTGGCCGAGCGCAACCTGATGATCCCGCTCGACGCCCGCGCCCGCGCCCTCACCGCCGCTTCGTCCCGCCGCGTGGCGCTGGTCACCACCGTCTCGCCGCGCGCGCTGATCGATATTGCCTTCGTCATCTATGAGAGCATCCGCCTCGCCGGGGCCATTGCCGCCCTTTACGGCGCCCGCCCCGGCCTGTTCGGCTTCTGGCGGCTGACCGGCGCGGTGCTCGCCCATCTCGCGGTCACCGGCGGACTGGTGCTCACCGATGGCGTTGTCGAGCAACTGGTCGGCCAGGGCCTCGCCGCCAAGCTTTCCGCCCGGCTGGGCGAAGGGGTGGTCAATGGCCTGATGACCGTGCGCGTCGGCATCGCCGCCATGCGCGTCGTGCGCCCCCTGCCCTTCGAAATCGCCAGCCAGCCCATGGTCCGCGATTTCCTGCCGGAGCTGGTGAAAGTAACGAGCGAGACGGGCAAGGCGGGATGAGGACCTTGGCGTAGCGCCCGATATCACCCCAGCCACGGTGTCATCCC
>NZ_JAUCDN010000038.1:0-16282 GCF_034675085.1 Devosia sp. | reverse complement strand
CGAACTGAACGTCACAGATCAAGGCGGCAATAGCCTGAAGATGACCGTCGATCCGGGAACGCTTGAGGTGATCGACGGCAAGGTCAGGCGGTGGAGCGACGGCACCAAGCCCGAAAAGCGCAGCTGATGGCCGCAAGGGTTCGTTTCGTCACCGAGGCGGACCCATTTTCACACGGGCACTCCCCTTGGCCATAGCCCGGAAAATACCCCCGAGATGATCGCAAAGGACATTCGAGCCATGAAAACACTATTGATTGCCGTTGCCACTCTTACGGTATTGCCCACGGCCTGGGCGTTGGCAGGTGAAGACTGCCATGTGGGACGCGGGACCTGGCAGCCACGCGAGGCGGCGGTGCAGGCGGCAACCGAGCTCGGCTGGCAGGTCGAGAAAATCAAGGCTGATGACGGCTGCTGGGAGGTCAAGGGGCGCGATGCTCAGGGCCGTCGCATCAAGGCCAAACTGGATCCGGCTTCGTTGCAGGTCGTCACGTTGCGCCACGGGGAGCGCCAAGAGGTCCGTGAGCGGGATCGTGGCAATGCAACCACTGTCGCTCCGTCGTCACCTCCTTCCAATCCGCTGTTCCAGAACGGCACCCCGCCCGTAGTGCGGATAAACTGACATATCAGACAGAAGAGAGCAGGAATATGAAATCGATCCTCGCAGCCCTGGCGCTGACCACGGCCTTGGTGGCGCCTGGCCTCGCCATGGCCCGGCCGGTCACCCTCACCACCACCCTGAACAATTACGGCGGCGACGGCGCCTATCTGGTCCTCTACGTCACCGACGCGCAGGGCGCCTATGCCGGAACCCTCTGGATGGCCGGTGGCAAGTCGAAGTACTACGAGCATCTCAGCGATTGGTATCGTGCCGCCGGTGGCAGTCTTGCACAGATCGACGGTATCACCGGTGCCAGTGTCGGCGCAGGCCGGTCACTGGAGATAACCCTCGATCTTGCCGATGCTCTATTCGATGCCGGCTACACGCTGCATGCCGATGCCGCCGTCGAGGATATGCGCGATAGTCCGAACGATATCGCCGTGCCATTGACGACGGCAGGTGTGGGGCAGGCGGTACCTGGCCGCCGCTATATCGCCAGCTTCCGCTTCGACATGTGAGACCACACCATGCTCCGCACGCTACATCGCTGGCCGGGTGTGTTTGCGCTTGCTCTCGTCATGGTCCTTGCGACCAGCGGGGCGGTGCTCTCGGTCTTTCCCGTGGCTGAGCGATTTTCTACACCGCAGGCCGAGGCCGGGCTGACCGTAGCCGATCTCGCAGCACGCATCCAGGCCGTCTATCCGGGGGTGGAGCAGATTCGGCGCGCGCCATCGGGCCGGATCACCGCGTTCTGGTTCGATAACGGTGCGCCCGGCGCGGCGGTAATCGACCCGGCGACCGGCAAGGGCATCGCCAGCGCCGACCCCGATCCGGTCAAACGCTGGTTGACCGACCTTCACCGATCGCTGTTCCTGGGCGACGGCGGTCGTATCGCCATGGCCATTGGCGCCGTGGCGATGCTGACCCTGTCGGTCTCCGGCGCAATGCTGGTCGCGCGGCGCATGGGCGGCTGGCGGCGCTGGTTCGCCCCTTTACGCGGGCCGACGTCGAGCCGCATCCATACCGGAATCGCCCGCGTTGCGGTTGCGGGGCTGGTTCTGTCCTCGACGACCGCACTGTGGATGGTTGCCTCGACCTTCAATCTTCTGCCGGATGGGGCAGCGCTGCCAGCCTTTCCGAGCGAGGCCAGCGGCAGCACCGGGGCCTCGCTTGCGACAATGGAGCCGCTCTCCGTGATTGCAGCCACAGAGTTGCGCGTACTGAGCTTTCCATTTCCGGGTGACGCCACGGACATCTTCACCCTGAAGACGGATCGCGGAACCGGCTATCTCGATCAGGGGACGGGTGAGCTTCTGGCGTGGACCGAGCTGACGATATGGGAACGGATATCTGAAACCATTTACATGCTGCATACCGGCGAGGGCGCCGCAACACTCGGCCTTGCGTTGGGTGTGATGGCACTCGGCGTGCCGGCAATGGGTGTGAGTGGTCTTGTGCTGTGGTTTGCGGGGCGGCGGTCCAGGCCGCGTCTGAGTGGCAATCATTCAGCAAAAGGCGCTGGGACCATTGTGCAGGTGGGTTCGGAGGGAGGCAGCACCTGGAGCTTTGCAGCGACGCTCCAACAGGCGCTGAGCACGGCGGGCCAGCATGTTCATGTCGCGCCCATGTCCGACTTCGCGCTGGCGCGCTATCCGCAGGCCGAACAGTTCGTCATTCTCGCTGCCACCTGGGGCGAGGGACAGGCACCCGCCACTGCGAAGGGGTTCATGGAACGTCTCGCGGCGCTGGAATCCGTCCCTGAGGCCCCGCTTGCGGTGCTTGGTTTTGGCGATCGCAGCTTTCCCGCCTTCTGCGCTTTCGCCGATGATGTCGCGCGGCTGGCTGCTGCCAAAGGTTGGGCACAATTGATTCCCGTCGACACGGTCGATCGCCAGTCGCCGCAGGATTTCGCCCGCTGGGGTCACGCATTGGGGGCGGCGCTGGGAATGGAGCTTGTGCTCGAACATGTGCCAGCCCCGCCGGTAACGGAGCGGCTCATCCTGGTCTCGTGCCGCAATTACGGGATCGATGTGCAGGCACCAACCGCGATCCTGCGCTTTTCCCTGCCCGAAAGGACGCTCCTGCAACGGCTCACAGGTCGAGGAATCGGTGGATTTCAAGCCGGTGATCTCCTTGGCGTCCTGCCCGAAGGTGCGGACCTGCCGCGCTTCTATTCGCTTGCGTCCGGACGGCGCGACGGGTTCATCGAGATCGTGGTGCGCAAGCATCCTGGCGGCCTCTGTTCGGGGCAGCTTCTGGCGCTGGAGCCGGGCCAGGCGATCCGCGCCTTTGTGCGGCACAATCCGGCCTTCCACGCTAAGGGAGGAAAGTCGCCGCTGATCTTGATCGGTGCTGGCACGGGGATCGGCCCGCTTGCCGGGTTCATCCGGGGCAACAGCCGCAAGCGGCCCATCCATCTGGCCTTTGGGATGCGTCACCCCGACAGCGATTTCCTGTATCGCGAGGATCTGGCGGGTTGGCAGGCTGATGGCCGTCTTGCCCGGTTGACCACCGCCATATCGCGGGGGGCGGAGCCGCGTTACGTGCAGGACGCGCTGCGCGCCGAGAGCACCGAGCTAATAGGGCTGATCCAGGACGGCGCACGCATCATGGTCTGTGGCGGGCGCGGCATGGCGGCGGGCGTGGCCGAGGCGCTGACAGACATTCTCGCGCCGGTCGGACTCACCCCGCTCACGTTGAAAGTGGAGGGGCGCTATGCCGAAGACATCTACTGACCCCATCCGCCACGCGCTGAATGGCCCGACCATGGGAACGCGCTGGTCTGCGCTGTTCTATGCCGATGCGGGGCTGGACACCATGCCGGTGCAGGAAGCCTTGCAGATGGCCGTGGCGGAGGTCGACGCCGCGATGTCGACATGGCAGCCCGACAGCGACCTGATGCGCCTGAACCGGGCGCTCGAAAATACCTGGGTGGCGGTTCCTGCAGGGTTGGCCGAGGTCCTTGATCTCGGGATAAGAATCGGCGCCGCATCGGGCGGTGCTTTTGACATCGGCATGGGCGATGCGGTGCGCGCCTGGGGTTTTGGACCGGAGGCGGCCAGCATCGGGTCCATCCGCGCGGCGATGGTCGCCGCGCGCCGACCAATACATGAGGTGCTGGAGATCGACCGCGTCGCCGGGCTGGCCCGGAAACACGCACCGTTCGCGCTCGACCTGAATGGAATCGCCAAGGGGTACGGCGTAGACAAGCTGGCCGGGACGTTGCTGGGTTTTGGCATCACGGCCTTCCTTGTCGGCATAGACGGTGAGATGCGCGCGTCTGGGCTGCGGCCCGATGGCATGCCCTGGACGGTGGCCGTTGAGACGCCTGACCCCGAGCGCCGCACGCCTCATTCCATTTTTTCGCTGGAGAATGCCGCTGTCGCCACATCGGGGGACTATCGGCATTATTTGACCGTGCAGGGTCAGTGCCTGTCACACACGATGGACCCGGCGACGGGCGGCCCGCTCCGCTCGTCGCCGGCGTCGGTTACGGTCGTTGCCCGCACCTGTGCGGAGGCCGACGCCTGGGCGAGTGCACTGATGGTGCTCGGCCCGGAAGCTGGCGGTAAACTTGCTTCGAGCGTCGGTCTCAATGCGCTGTTTCTCATGCGCAAGACTGGCGGCATCCGAACGCATGCCGTTGGGGCGCTGTTCGACAATTCGATGCTGTGAGCAACGTGCCGTGAAGGGTGTTTGCGCCTGAAGTGTGTTCATTCCTGCAATAAGCTTGTGCGGGTTTCGCCAATTTCCGCGCGAAAACGGACAGCATATTCCTGTCTCTAAGCCCGGCGGCATCTGGCAATGGCCGCCGCGGCCGGAACCATATCGCAAATACAGGAGATAATCGTGCGGACTGTAAAACTAGTTACGACCGTTGCCGTGGCTTTCGCCCTGGCGCTGGGAACATCCGGAATTGCCGCTGCGCAATCCCATGGACATGACGGGCATGGCGAGGCAAAGCTCGAAATCACACTGAACGACGGCGCCAAATGGCGGGGTGATCAGAACATGATCACCGGCATGACCGCGATTCACGGTACCATGGTTGCGAACCTGGATGCGATCCATAACGGCACGTTGCGGGTCGATGCTGCGAAGGAAGTCGCTGCCAACATCCAGAAACAGCTCGATTTCATGATCGAGAGCTGTGTGCTCGAACCTGCGGTGGATGAACAGTTCCATACCATCCTTGGCGAGGTGATGAGCGGTGTCTCGGCGTTGGAAGCGGGCGAGGTGGACACTGGTGCAGTGACGATCGTTCAGGCGTTGAACGCCTATGGCGAGTATTTCGAGCATCCGGGTTGGCAGAGTTTCGACTGAGGCTTTTTCGCGGGAACCCGGAAGCATGAACCGGCGGGGCGTTACGCCCCTGCCGGGGCCGTCTTACACGGGCAGCGCCCTTCGAGCAGATCGGAATCAGCTGCCAGAGCTGCGGCCATGAAATCCACGAAGACGCGAATGCGCGCGGTGTGGCGCAGGTCTTCATGGGTCAGCACCCATAGGTCCAGCATGAAATCCTCGGGCAACGAAGCGGCGCGAACCAATGCGGGGTCGCAATCGGCAACCACGCAGGGCAAGGCCGCAAGACCGACCCCCGCTTGTGCCGCGGCATGAGCGGCGATGATCGAGTTCGTTCGGTACACCTGTCGCATCTGCGGCCACCAACGCGCCAGACTGCGGCTGAGCGGACCATGGGCCGCGCCGTAGCCGATCCAGTCGCCATGGTTCGGCTCGCTGAGCCCTCGGGCATTGAGCCCGGGCGCAGCGTAGACAGCGAAGGCCAGCCGCCCGACCCGCCGTCCGATCAGCGTTTCCTGTCCCGGGTTGCCAAGCCGCAACGCGACATCGGCCTCACGACGGGTCAGGTCGAGCACCGTATCCGCAACGACCACCTCGATGTCGATCCCTGGCCATTCCGCTCGGAACGCCGCGATATGTCGCGGCAGGACCCCCACGGCCAGAAGGTCGGTGGCGGTGATGCGGATAACCCCGCTCGGCCGCTGGTCCTGCCCGGTGACCTTCAGTGCCAGTGCAGCCACTTCCTCCTCGATACGGAGCACTGAATCGCGCATTTCCTCACCGGCTGCCGTCAGGGCATAGCCGCCGGGCAACCGGTCGACAAGGCGTACACCCATCCGCTGCTCACAGGCACCAATGCGACGAAAAACGGTCGAATGGGTGACGCCAAGCACCCGCGCGGCACCGGAAAGCGATCCTGCCCGCGCCACGGCCAGAAACAGCCGCAGGTCATCCCAATCCTGTCCCTGTGCATTCATGCAATGGTTCCTTGCTCGGATTGTCAATTCTGATCCTGAAAGGACAGCATATCTTGGTGGTACGAGCAATGACCGCCGTCCGGCGGACCAACAGAAAGGAACCAGACATGACCAGAACCGTCCTGCGCAGTGACGAATTTTCCTGCCCCTCCTGCGTTGCCAAGATCGAAAAGGCGCTGGCGGCAACCCCGGGCGTGATCAGCGCTAAGGTGCATTTCAACACCGGCCGCATCGAGATCGAGCACGATCTTGCATCCGCCCCTGTCGAAATCCTTGTTTCGGCGGTGAAATCCACCGGCTACGAGGCCCGCCCAGCTGCTTTCTGACCCATCTCCTTCTGCCCGGCCGCGCCCAGCCGCGGACCGGGCACTCAACTGTACGAGGCTCCGCATGTTCATCCACATCCTGACTACCCTCCGCCAGCCGGCCGCCCGGCGCAAATGGCTGACGATTATCAGTGGCACACTGATCGTTCTTGGCCTGACCGCGCTTTACGGATTTGATATGCGCGGACTTTGGGCGGCCTCGATGGTGACGGCGGCTGTTGTCGCGGGCTCTGATATTGCATGGCGCGCCGTGCAGGCGCTGCGCATCCGACATTTCTCGATCGAACTGCTGGTGACGGTCGCGGCCATCGGTGCGCTGTTCATTGGCGAATATTGGGAATCCGCCGCCGTCACCTTCCTGTTCAGCTTCGGCGCCTGGTTGGAAGCGCGCACCTTGCGCCAGACGCGCGGCGCACTGGCCGATCTGCTGAAATCCGCGCCCGAAATCGCCACCGTGATCCGCGAAGGCCAGCCAGTCGAGGTCGCCGCCGGCTCTGTTCAGCTGGATGAGATTGTGCTGGTGCGCGCCGGCAACCGTATTCCGGTTGATGGCGAGGTGATAGACGGTAACGCTGCGGTTTCCGAGGCCGCCATCACCGGCGAGCCGATCCCGGCCGAAAAAGCTCCAGGCAGCCACGTTCATGCCGGCACCATCGCGGAAAACGGTGTGCTGCGAATCCGCGCCACCGGGATCGGTGCCGACACCACGCTGGCGCGCATTATTCGCCGTGTTGAAGAAGCCCAGGAGGAACGCGCCCCAAGCCAGCGCGTGATCGAGCGCTTTGCACAATGGTATACGCCCGGCATCATGGTGTTGGCGCTTGGCACCTGGGCAGTAACGCAGGATATTCGCCTGGCGCTGACGCTGCTGGTGGTGGCTTGCCCCGGTGCCCTGGTGATCTCGACGCCCGTTTCCGTGGTTGCCGGTATTGGCCGGGCGGCGCGGTCGGGCATCCTCATCAAGGGCGGGCAACATCTGGAAAGCGCGGGTCGTATCGACATGCTGGCACTGGACAAGACCGGGACGCTGACCGAGGGTCGGCCCAGCCTTGTCGAGGTGCTGCCATTGACGGGCGTAGACCGCAACGAACTGCTGCATTGGGCCGCAATCGCCGAATCCGGCTCGGAACACCCGCTGGGTCGGCCCATCGTCGCCGCCGGCCGTGCAGAGGGCGAGGTTCCCACCCCCGAAGCGGTCGAGGAAGTGGCCGGCATGGGTCTTGTGATCAGCCACGCAGGGCGGCAGATCGCCGCCGGTAACCGGCGGCTGTTCGACAAGCTGAGCATCGGTTTCGGTGACGAGGCCGAGAAGGCGCTGGCTGAGGTCCTGGGGCGCGGGCGCACGCCGATCATCGTCGCGCTGGACGGGCAAATCGCAGGCATCTTCGGACTGTCCGACCAGCCGCGCCCATCTGCCAAAGGTGCCATCGCCCGGCTGCGGAACATCGGGGTCAGCCGTGTCGCCATGCTGACCGGTGACCAACCGCAGGCTGCCCACGCCATCGCCGCCGAAATCGGCATCGAGGAAATCCATGCCGGCCTGATGCCAGAGGACAAGCTGGACCTGATTCGCCGCTTTCAGGCCGAAGGGCGCCATGTCGCCATGATCGGCGACGGCATCAACGACGCCCCGGCTTTGGCCGCCGCCAATACCAGCATCGCCATGGGGGTGGCTGGATCCGACGTTGCGATCGAGACCGCCGATATCGCGTTGATGGCTGACGATCTGGAAAAGTTGCCGGAGGCCATGGCGATTTCCCGCGCGACGTTGCGCAATATGCGCCAGAACCTGGCAATCGCGCTGCTGACCGTGGCCGGGCTGCTGTTTGGCGTGTTCAGCGGCGATGTCCATATGGCCGAGGGCATGCTGATCCATCAGCTTTCGGTGCTGGTGGTGATTGCGAACGCCATGCGCCTTCTGCGCGTCCCACGCGGACCCGGCGGGAGGCGCTCGGCACAGGTGGCCTTGCCCGCAACGGCATAGCTGCTTGCGCCAAATCGGCAAATCCGCTCCCGTGCCCATGGTGCGGGGGCGTTTTCAATAGAGGGTGACATGACCGATAACGTTAGTGTCCGGGAAATCTGCGAGGTCCTGGATTTCTGGTTCCCCGAAGGCCTGGGGCCAGCGATCGATCCGGACCAGCATGCCGCATACTGGAGATGGCGGATGCAGGGCGGCGCTCCGCCCGCGTCACCGCGACGTAGAACTGGTGTTTGTCGGCCTCGACCTCCTCGTGCGTCTGCGCCTTGTAGAAGGGGAAAGAGCCTTCCTTCACACCGACGATCGCGACTGCTGCAAACTCGCGTCTCTTAGCTTCATGGATGGCAATGAGGCGTAGCGCCTTATCTGGACTAACAAACATGCCAAAGTCCTGGATCGAGAGGTTCCCGACGTAGACGTCGTTGCGCTGCATGTCTTCGATAATCTCGGCAACAAAGCTGCTGAAGTCTGCCTTGTGCGCAGGTGGTATCCATCCGCCCCGGACCTTTAAATATTTTGGTACTCGCTGGACATCTCCAATAAGCTGACATTTGTTGGGTGAAGGAGGTAGGCGCATTGGGCGTACACAATGAAGGGTTGGGAGAGTTGCTCCACTGCCCCTCCATACCCCTCTCCAATCCTCCCACCAGATTGGAGGCTAGGGCTTGGCAGGGCGCATCGAAGGTGGCGATGCGCTCGGCTGTGAAATAACGATCGACTATTTTTCGATGGGTTGTGTGCTGGGGTGAATCCATTTCTGCAGGGACCAACACGTGGCTCGAAACCGCATTGCTGAAAGTCTGGTGATTGTCCAGCCCGCCTACCACGTCTTGGTGCCGGAACAGCGACCACCCCAGATAGTCGCTTACGCCACGGGACAACGATGGCGCATGACGTCCTAAGCGTGAAGTTGGTCAGCGAGAACGATCTCTGATCGCGGATCTTAATCCGTGGGTATCTTTTACGAGCCTTCGGTCACAGATATTCACTAATTCACCCTGTGTCAGAAGCGGATTCCCGGCTTCAGGTTGCCGAAGCGGCCTTGCGGGTCGCGTGCCAATATCTGAGGGCCAGCAACCCCAGCAGCAGGGCCGCGATGAGTGCGTCAACGAAGATCATGAAGAAGTTGTTGTGGGCATAATTGGCATTCTGCACAGTATCCAGGAGATGTCCGTAGGCCGCTCCCAGCATGAAAAAGGACCAGCCGAGCCCTGTGGCCAGCCAGAACCGATCCCGGTTCCAGATGCACAGAAGCCCCAGGATGCCCCAGGCGCCATCGTGAAAGCCCACTTCGTACTGGAAGCGGCTGCCCGTCTCCCATCCGATAATCTGAGCAGCATAGTCGGCAAAGAAAACGTGCGGGATAAAACCGAAAAAGAGGCCGACGAAGCCGACATTGAAAACCAGCGAATGCAGCAGGAAGATATCGATGATTTCTGCGCGATCTTTCGACCGCCTGATTGCCAAGTGAATCAGGGCGGCGGCGATGCTCGCCACGACGAAGATGAAACCCATTTCTGCCCCCTCGTATCGTGCAGCACCGACCTTCAGCGCGCACGACTCCAGTGTTTCTCCTAGCAGTTGTGGTTTGAATGCTCTTTGTGCTCGCTCAAAGAACTAGCAGTCGAGCGGGCCGGGGAACAGCGTGGACGAGATAATGATGGCAACTTCCTGCGACGGGCTTGGCCGGCATTTCCGCATCTGGAATTTCTGGCCATCATCGAGCCGAGAAGCCGATGGAAGGCCACATGTTTCACGGTTCCGGCCAGGGTAGGCCAGGGCAGTGGGTTCACCGCTTGCGGTTTTCCGCCCGTCGCCGCAGGATCGCGTCATCCTCTATGCGCGGCAGGAACCAGGTCAGCAGGCCGGCCAGCGGCAGGAAGGCGCAGAGCCGGTAGACGCTTTCGACGCCGATAGTATCGGCCAGCCCGCCCAGCACCGCAGCCGCCACGCCCCCTAAACCGAAATCGAGACCGTAAAAGACCCCGCCGATCAGCCCGACATGCAGGGGCGTCAGTTCCATGGCGTAGATCAGGATCGAGGCAAAGGCGCTCGCAATGATGAGGCTGATCGCCACCGTCAGTATTCCGGTCCAGAAGAAGTCGGCGAAGGGCAGCAGCAGCGCGAAGGGCAGGGGCCCCAGGATCGAAATCCAGATGATGCGATGGCGGCCGACCTTGTCGCCGGCAATGCCGCCGAAAAGCACCCCGACGGCCTGCGCCAGCAGGAAGATGAAAAGCATGATTTGCGAGGTCTGGATCGAGACGCCGAACCGCTCGATCAGATAGAAGGTATAAAAGGAGCGGAAGCTTTCGATATAGGCGGCTTTGGAGAGCATCAGCAGCGACAGCACGGTGAGCCCGACGATGACCGTGCGCCGCGAGCGCGGCCGGATTGTTGCCGCGGCGTCTTGGGCAAGGCTGGCGTCTGCCGCCACCATGTGCTTGCGGATCAAGACATGCTGGCTCGCCGTCCAGCGCATCAGGACGATGGCGAGCAGGGCGGCTATCGTGAACCACGCCAGGCTGCTGCGGCCGAGCGGCACGATGATGAAAGCGGCGAACAGCGGGCCGAGCGAGCCGCCGGCCTGGCCGCCGACCTGGAAAATGCCCTGGGCAAGGCCCTGCTGACCGCCGGAGGCGTGCCGGGCCAGACGGGTCGCCTCGGGGTGGAAAATCGCCGAGCCGAGACCGATGCAGGCGACCGAAACCAGGATGACGCCGTAACTCGGCGCGAAGCCGAGGCTGGCGACCCCGACCAGGGTGAAGCTCATGCCGACGATGGGAAGGTAGGGCATCGGTCGCCGATCCGTGACGTAGCCGACCACCGGCTGCAGCAGGGAGCCGGCGATCTGGAAGGTCAGGGCGATCATACCGATCTGCACGAAATCGAGCGCATAGGCTTCCTTGATGATCGGGTAGATCGCCGGAATGAGTGACTGGATGAGGTCGTTGAGGAGATGCGTCAGGCCGAGAACGATCAGCACCGCCGTATAGGTGAGCGGTTGCGGCGTGGAGGGATGAAACGGGACCGGCGCTGCTTGTTTCATGTCATGGACCGCGGAGTTCGAAAGAGGCTCGCCGGCCTTCGGTGGGCCTCGTCCGGGTGGAACGGGCAGTTGTGGGAATTATTCCTGTGCCGCCCGGTTAAGGAAATGTCGCCGGAAGGGCAGGGGGTGAAGGGAGATGCGCGATCGATCTGATCGCCTTACGTCCCGGCTTTGCTTGACCGAGGCCGATAGGTCCCCGGAGGCGTGCGGAAGGCGACATTGATGCGGTTCCAGCCATTGATGGCAATGATGGCCATGGTCAATTCCACCAGTTCTCCTTCGCTGAACTGCGCCCGCGCCGCTGCGAAAACCTCGTCGGACACGCCGCCTTCACCGAGCCGGGTCACCGTTTCCGTCCACGCCAGCGCGGCGCGCTCGCGCTCCGTATAAAAGGCACATTCGTGCCAGGCGCTGAGGAGGTACAGCCGCTGCTCGGTCTCGCCGGCGGCACGGGCGTCCTTGCTGTGCATGTCCATGCACCAGGCGCAGCCATTGAGCTGGGAGGCCCGGAATTTGACCAGCTCGAGCAGTTCCGGCTCCAGCCCACAGGCGTTGACGTGGGTTTGCAGGCCCAGCAATGCCTGCATTGCCGCGGGGGCGGCCAGGTTCGCATTAAGCCGTGCTTTCATCGAATATATCCTTTCCTCTGGAATAGTTTTTGAGCGTTGGGGTGGTAGAAGGAACTGTCCAACCCTTCGAAATCTGCTGTCGAGCGTAAATCTGCTGCAAGCCGGTGGTAGCAAAAATTCTGGCGGTCATTGTGCCCCACGCATTAAGCAGCAGGATGGGCGGTGCTTGGTACTGCGCCAGCACTGCTCTGACTGCCTTTTCTTGCTTTTGCTCGTCCATACTTTCCGGCTGTCAGGTCGTTCACGGCCGCGGTAGGCGAGCGGCCAACTGGGAGGTTTCAACATGCATCCCGAATATATATTAACGCAATGGAAGGCGTTCTTATGCGCCGAAGGGACGCAGGCTCATCGCATGGGACGACGTCTGAGCCGCTTCTGCAGCAGTTGCGCCACGCTATTGCGGCTTGGCGGGGCGTATTCGTAATCGCCGCCAAACGCTCTATCTGACACTCGTGCAGCAAAAACAAATCAGCTATCAGGGCTTCCAATGGAAAATCTGAATTACGCTTCAATGCCGATTAGTAGGTCGTGGCTCTAGAGGCGCCAGTCAATCAGTTGGTTAGGTTTGGCAAGAGTTTCCAGACCTCGCATATCCGCCAATGCGATACGATCATTATCGACGCTGACGCCATAGGCCTTGAGCGTGTTGAACGCCCGCGACAGGTTCTCGGGCGTCATGTTAAGCAACGAGGCCAGCGTCTTCTTGTCATAAGGCAGGACAAGTTCGCCGGTCGCTCCCTGCGCCTGGTGCAGGCCGATGAGCCGATTGGCCAGTCGCTCGACCGAGCTGCGCAGCTTGAGGTTCTTGTGGTCGCGCACGACGGCGCGGTAACAGCCCGACAATTCGATGGTGATGGCCCGGGCGAAGTCGCCGTCCTTGGCCAGGATATCGCGGATATTGCACGCCGGAACCATGAGCACGCGCGACTTCTCCGCCGTGCGGGCCGACATCAGATGCACCGCGTCCTTGAGCACGGCGGCAAGGATGAAAGTACCGACCGGCTTGATGATCGCCATCGTGGTTTCACGATTTGCGTTGGTGCCCAGCAGATCGACCCGCCCCTCGATGAGGATGAACAGGAAATCTGCCAGCTCGCCTTCGGAGATCAACTGCACCTGGGCAGGAAACGTCTGCATATAGGCAGCGCGCATCAGCTCGTCGAAGCTGGGCTCGCTCATGGTCCGAAATAGCTCCAGCGCCCGAATCTCGGGCAAGTCGTGCTCGCGCATATCATCCTCAACATGATATTTATCAAGTAAACGACAGAAAATTTCATGCTGAGCCAGCGTCGTTGATGGAAACGGTCCAGCAAGTTTTTCGGCTTCTCCTCACAAACATTTCCCCAAGAGCATTGTTTTTCCTCCCAAGGCCTCGTTCTTTGATTTAGATCAAGCCTTCTGGCATTTTCCAGAAGCCTTCTAGCCCTCACAATCATCCGGCAAATGTCTCGTGCCGGTCAATTCCCGGGGGCCCGATTGTTGAACGCGTCGGATGTATCCAAGGGCGAGCAGACCACCGCCCTGACCATGAGCACGGTGGCATTCACCGTCTGCTTCGCCGTATGGACCATCTTTTCCATCATCGGCATTCGCATTCAGCAGGAACTGGGGCTGAGCGACACCCAGCTTGGTTTGCTGGCCGGCACGCCGATCCTGACCGGCTCGCTGTCCCGCGTGTTCCTGGGCATCTGGACCGACCAGATCGGCGGGCGGCTGATGAACGTCATCACCATGCTTCTGGCCGCCATCGCCACCTTCCTGCTCTCCTATGCCACGACCTTCGAAACCATGCTTCTGGCCGGAGCTGGCCTGGGGCTCGCCGGAGGCTCGTTCGCCGTCGGGGTGAGCTATGTGTCCAAGTGGTATGCGCCCGGCAAGCAAGGCACAGCGCTGGGCATTTTCGGCGCCGGCAATGTCGGCTCAGCTGTGACCAAGCTGGCCGCTCCTTTCGTCATGGTGGCGTTCGGCTGGCAAGCGGTGGCGCAGATATGGGCCCTGGTGCTCGCGGTTACCGCAGTCATCTTCTGGTTCATCACCCAGGACGATCCCGAACTACGCGCCCGCCGCGCTGCAGGCCGCAAGGCCGAGACCACTTCCATGCAACTCGAACCGCTCAAGAGCCTGCAGGTGTGGCGGTTCTCGCTCTATTATTTCTTCGTCTTCGGTGCCTTCGTCGCCCTGGCGCTGTGGCTACCCCATTACCTGATCGGCGTTTACGGCCTCGACGTCGCCACCGCCGGCGTACTGGCCGCCGTCTTTTCCATCCCGGCGAGCCTGTTTCGCGCTTATGGCGGCCACCTGTCTGACCGCTACGGCGCGCGGGCGGTGCTTTACGTCACCTTTGGCGTATCGCTGATCTGCACGCTGATGCTGTCCTATCCGCACACCGATTACGTCATCCACGGCATCAACGGGCCAATCGCATTTTCCACGCAGATGGGCCTCGTGCCCTTCCTCGTGCTGATTTTCATCCTCGGCTTCTTCATGTCGCTGGGCAAGGCAGCGGTCTATCGCCATATCCCCACTTATTATCCCAAGAATGTCGGCTCGGTCGGCGGGTTGGTGGGCATGATCGGGGGGCTGGGCGGTTTTATCCTGCCCATCGTCTTCGGGGCGATGAACGACTTGACCAATATCTGGACCAGCAGCTTCATGCTGCTGTTCGCCATCGTCGCCGTGTCGTTCGTGTGGATGCACGTCTCCATCCGCATCATGGAGCGCCGCGCCGGCGCGGCCGATCTCGATGCCCTGCCCGAGCTGCCTGAAATGCTGCCCCTGCACGAAGCGGGGCAGGCTAAGAAGCCGCGCGAGCCGGACAGCCACATCCTCACCGACTGGCGCCCCGAGGACCCCACATTCTGGGACGCCAGGGGCCGAAGAATCGCCAATCGCAATCTATGGATTTCCATCGTCAGCCTGCTGTTGTCCTTCGCCGTGTGGATGGTGTGGTCGATGGTCGTCGCCAAGCTGCCCAGCATCGGTTTTGCCTATACCACCGACCAATTGCTGTGGCTGGCGGCGCTGCCGGGCCTGTCGGGGGCGACGCTGCGCATCTTCTATTCCTTCATGGTGCCGATTTTCGGCGGCCGGCTATGGACGACGCTGACCACCGCCTCGCTGATGCTGCCCGCCTTCGGCATCGGTTATGCCGTGCAGGATCCCAATACCCCGTATCTGATCTTTTTGATCCTGGCGCTGCTATGCGGACTGGGGGGCGGCAATTTCGCCTCGTCCATGTCCAATATCAGCTTCTTCTTCCCCAAGCGGGAAAAGGGCAACGCGCTGGCGCTCAATGGGGGCCTGGGCAATCTGGGTGTCTCGATCATGCAATTCTTGGTGCCGCTGGTCATCACCTTCAGCGTGTTCGGTGCCCTGGGCGGTGACAGCCAGACCACCAACGACGGCGCGCAATTGTTCGTGCAGAACGCCGGCTTCATCTGGGTGCCTTTCATCATGGCCGCCACGCTCCTGGCCTGGTTCGGCATGAACGATGTCGCCGACGCCAAAGCTTCTTTCCGCGATCAAGCCATCATCTTTGGCCGGCGCGACACCTGGCTCATGTGCTGGCTCTATACCGGCACCTTCGGCTCGTTTATCGGGTATTCGGCGGCGTTCCCGCTATTGGCGGCCACTCAGTTCCCGCAGGTCAACTCGCTGCAATTCGTGTTCCTCGGGCCGCTGGTGGGGGCGCTGGCCCGCGCCGGCACCGGCTGGATCGCCGACCGCTGGGGCGGCGGGCGCGTCACCTTCTGGACCTTTATCCTGATGATGGCCGCCGTGCTGGGGGTGATATATTTCATCACCCATAAGGACGCCTCCTTTGCCTTCTGGGGATATTTCGCCTGCTTCATGGTGCTGTTCCTGGCCACGGGCATCGGCAATTCCTCCACCTTCCAGATGATCCCCAACATCACCAGCTCCGTGGTGGCCAGCACCATGCCGGGGCTGAGCGCCGAGGCGCGCCGCCAGCAGGCGGAACGGGAGAGCGCCGCCATGATCGGCTTCACCTCCGCCATCGCCGCCTATGGCGCTTTCTTCATCCCGAAAGCCTATGGCAGCTCGCTCGACCTGACCGGCAGCGCCATGCCGGCGCTGATCGGTTTCCTCATCTTCTACGTCTCCTGCGCTGCCCTCACCTGGTTTGCCTATACGCGCCGGGGCGCGCTGCTTCACGCCATCGAACGGGGCCATTCCCCGCTCACCCAGCCCGCATAACCGCGCATTCGGAAAGGTCTTGCCAAATGTCGCTTCTTCTCGACAGACTGAACTTTCTCACCCCCAAGACGATAGACCGTTTCTCGGGAGGCCATGGCGTCACCACTGGCGAGAACCGCGACTGGGAGAATGCCTATAGACAGCGCTGGCAGCACGACAAGATCGTGCGCTCCACCCATGGCGTGAACTGCACCGGCTCGTGCTC
>NZ_JAUCDN010000037.1:0-16308 GCF_034675085.1 Devosia sp. | reverse complement strand
TCCACCCCATTGGTTCCAGGTTCGTAATAGGCCTTTCCGCTCATCTTACTTTCCGCCAACTCCACATGCCCGTTGAGAGGGACGCCGAATGCCAGACGGGTAGCTTAGAAAGGGCTCAAACCAAGAGCAAATGAAAAGGGAGGATTACTATGTCTCGCAATGTCACGCGGTGGACCCGCACGCTCGCCTTCGCCCTTGCCGGCATCAGCATGGCCAGCGTTGCCGCTGCCTCCGCCGCCGAATTGACGGTCTGGTGCTGGGACCCCAATTTCAACATCCCCGCCATGGCCGATGCCGGCGCGCGCTATACCGCGGCGCACCCGGAGACCACCTTCAACATCAACAACGTCACCCAGGACGAAATCAACCAGAAGCTCCAGACCCAGCTTCTCGCCGGCGTTTCCGACGGCCTGCCCGATATCGTCCTGATCCAGGACGACAATATCCAGCGCTTCCTGCAATCGTTCCCCGGCGCCTTCGTGCCGCTCTCCGATTCCATCGACATGTCCAAATTCGCCTCCTACAAGGTGGCGGCCGCGACCTATGACGGCAAATCCTATTCCCTGCCCTTCGATTCCGGCGTGACCGGGCTGTTCTACCGCTCGGACTATCTGGAAGAAGCCGGCTACAAGCCCGAGGACGTGCAGGACATCACCTGGAGCCGGCTGATCGAGATCGGCAAGGACATCCTGGCCAAGACCGGCCATCAGCTCATCGACATGGACTACAATGATGACGGCCAGATCATCATGATGATGCAGTCCACCGGCCAGTGGTATCTCAAGGACGGGAACGAGCCCAACATCATCGACAACCCGGCCCTCAAGACATCACTGGAAACCTTCCAGCAGATGGCCCAGGCCGGCCTCATCAAGCCGGTGTCGGACTGGACCGGCTATACCGGCGCCTTCACCTCGGGCGAAATCGCCATGGTGCCGCAGGGCGTCTGGATCACCGGTACCATCAAGTCGATGCCCGAGCAGGCCGGCAAGTGGCGCGTGGCGCCGCTGCCCAAGCTCGATGGTGTCGATGGGGCGACCCATTATTCCAACAATGGCGGCTCGAGCTGGTATGTGCTGGCCTCTTCCCAGCACCAGGACGAGGCTGTCGACTTCCTCAAGACCGTCTGGGCCGGGGATGTCGATTTCTACCAGGGCATCCTGGTCAACCAGGGCGCCGTCGGCTCGCTCCTGGCCGCGCGTGACGGCGAGGCCTACAAGGCCAGCGACGCCTTCTTCAACGACGAGCCGGTCTGGCAGAACTTCTCGGACTGGCTGGCCCAAGTGCCGGCGGTCGACTACGGCACCTTCACCCCCGAAGCGCGCCTGGCCGTGCGGGCCCAGCTGCCCAATATCGCCAATGGCGGCAATATCGACGACGCCTTGAAGGCGATCGACGCCCAGCTGCGCCAGCAGATGCAGTAACCTCCAGCCTCGGGGCGGGTTTCGGCCCGCCCCGATCCGGTGGAACCGACGCATTTGAACGGAGGGGGCATGGCGCAGACCCGATTGGACCGTAACGAGCAGATCAATGGCTGGGCTTTCGTCATGCCCGCCCTGGTCTTGCTCGGCATCTTCATGATCTACCCCATTCTCTGGTCGCTCTGGATGAGCTTCCAGGTGGGGCGCGGCAATAATTTTTCCTTCGGGGGCCTGGCCAATATCCAGCGGCTGGCCAATGACGCGCTGCTGGTGCAGGCGCTGGGCAACACCTTCTTCTTCTTCATCATCCAGGTGCCGATCATGATCGTGCTGGCGCTGCTGTTCGCAGTGGCGCTCAACGACGCGACCCTGCGCTTCCGCGGCCTGTTCCGCACCATGCTGTTCCTGCCCTGCGTCACCTCGCTGATCGCCTATTCCAGCCTGTTCAAATCGATGTTCTCCAGCGACGGCATCGTCAAT
Source organism: Devosia sp. (assembly GCF_034675085.1). GTDB lineage: Bacteria > Pseudomonadota > Alphaproteobacteria > Rhizobiales > Devosiaceae > Devosia. The sequence continues at coordinate 14,407 of NZ_JAUCDN010000037.1, read as the reverse complement.
CAGGCACTGCTGTCGCTGCATGTCATCAGCGCACCGATTCCCTGGCTGACCGACCCGTTCTGGGCCAAGATCGTCATCATCCTCGCCATCACCTGGCGCTGGACCGGCTACAACATGATCTTCTATCTGGCCGCGCTGCAAAATATCGACAAGTCGATCTACGAGGCCGCGCGCATCGACGGCGTTCCCGCCTGGGCGCGGTTCTGGAATATCACCGTGCCGATGCTCAAGCCGGTGATCCTGTTCACCACCATCCTTTCGACCATCGGCACGCTGCAGCTTTTCGACGAGGTCAACAACATCACCCAGGGTGGCCCCGGCAATGCCACGCTGACCCTGTCGCTCTATATCTACAACCTCACCTTCCGCATGATGCCCAGCTTCGGCTATTCGGCCACCGTTTCCTGGGTCATCGTCGCCATCGTGGCAGTGCTGAGCATCATCCAGTTCATCATAGCCCGCGACCGCAGGAGGCGTTCATGAGCTTGCTGATGCTGCGGCGTGCGGGGGTCTATCTGTTCCTCTCGATCGCCGCCTTCCTGTCGGTCTTTCCCTTCTACTGGATGGCGGTCGGCGCCACCAACAAGTCGACCGAGATCGTCACGGGCCGGATGAGCCCGGGTGATTACCTGTTCACCAATTTCCAGAGCCTGTTGGCCCAGGTCGATCTTCTGCGCATCTTCGGAAACTCGTTTTTCATCGCCATCGTCTCCACCATCCTGACGCTGGCGGTCTCCTCGCTGGCCGGCTACGGCTTCGAGATCTTTCGCTCGCGGGTGCGCGAAAGGATCTTCCAGCTGCTTCTGCTGCTGCTCTCGATCCCGTTCGCCGCGCTGATGGTGCCGCTTTTCGTCATGATCTCGCGGGCGCAGCTCACCAACACCTTCACCGCCGTCATCCTGCCCACCATCGCCTCGATTTTCATCGTCTTCTATTTCCGCCAGGCGACGAAGGCCTTTCCGGGCGAATTGCGCGACGCGGCGCGGGTGGATGGGCTCAAGGAGTGGCAGATTTTCCTTTTCGTCTACCTGCCCACCATGCGTTCCACCTATGCGGCGGCGACGATCATCGTCTTCATGGGCGCCTGGAACAATTATCTCTGGCCGCTGATCGTGCTGCAAACGGCCGATAACAAGACCATCACGCTGGTGATCTCGACGCTGACGGCCGCCTATACACCCGATTACGGCGTCATCCTGCTGACCACCGTGCTCGCAACGCTTCCGACCCTGGTCATCTTCTTCGTCCTGCAACGCCAGTTCGTGCAGGGCATGCTGGGCGCGGTCAAATGAGGGACATGATATGAGCAGCCTCAGCCTCAAAGGCATTCGCAAGTCCTATGGCCATCTCGAGGTCATCAAGGGCGTGGACCTCGACATCCAGTCCAAGGAATTCGTGGTGTTCGTCGGCCCGTCGGGCTGCGGCAAGTCCACCCTGCTGCGCATGATCGCCGGGCTCGAGCACATCACCTCGGGCGATCTGGAAATCGGCGGCACGCGCATGAACGATGTCGAACCCTCCCGGCGCGGCATTGCAATGGTGTTCCAGACCTATGCGCTCTATCCGCATATGACCGTACGCGAGAACATGGGCTTCGCGCTGCGCTTCGCCCGCGTACCCCGGGACGAGATCGCCCGGCAGGTGCAGCAGGCGGCACGCATCCTGGCGCTCGAGCCTCTGCTCGACCGCTACCCCAAGGAGCTTTCGGGCGGCCAGCGCCAGCGCGTCGCCATTGGCCGCGCCATCGTACGCAACCCGGAGGTCTTCCTGTTCGACGAACCGCTGAGCAATCTCGATGCCGAATTGCGCGTGCATATGCGCATCGAGATCGCCCGGCTGCACAAGGAATTGCAGACCACCATCATCTACGTCACCCACGACCAGGTGGAGGCCATGACGCTGGCCGACAAGATCGTGGTGCTGCGCGATGGCGTCATCGAGCAGACCGGCAAGCCGCTGGAGCTCTACGAAGACCCCGCCAACCAGTTCGTCGCCGGTTTCATCGGCTCGCCCAAGATGAATTTCATGGCCGCGGCCGTCACTGCATCCGGTAATGGCAGCGTTACGCTTTCGCTCGCCAACCAGGGCGGGGCCAGCCTTTCCGTGCCGCTCTCAGGCCCGCTGCCCGCGCCGGGCGAAAAACTGGTCCTGGGAGTGCGGCCGGAGCATTTCGGCCCGCCGGGCGCCGGCAGCGTCGATATCGCGCTGGAGATCGACGTGGCCGAGCATCTGGGCTCGATCAGCTATCTTTACGCCAATACGGCCCGCGGCGAGCAATTGGTGATCGAGCGGGACGAAGGAGCCAGGACCGGCGCCGGCGACACGCTCTCGGTCTCCATCGATCCCGCCCATGCCTATCTCTTCGACGGCGCCGGCCAGCGGCTCCGATAGATTCATATCAGCGGCCGCGCCGATATTTGCGGCAGCCAGACAAGGACGACGACCATGACTGAAAAAATCCGCTGGGGCATCATCGGCCCGGGCAGCATCGCCAAGGCTTTTCGCGGCGGGGTGGAAGGCTCGCGGCTGGGCGTTCTGGCCGCTATCGCCACGCGCAACCCGGACCGGCCCGGCCTTGCCGCCGACTTTCCCGGCGTGCGGATCGTGAAGGGCTATGAGGCGTTGCTGGCCGACCCGGAAATCGACGCCGTCTATATCGCCGTGCCCCATACGGGTCATGCCGAATGGGCGATCAAGGCCGCCGAAGCCGGCAAGCCGGTGCTGGTGGAAAAGCCGCTGGCGCTCTCGGCCTTCGAGATCGACGCCGTGCTCCACGCCCACCGCAGGGCCGGCACCTTTGCCGGCGAAGCCTTCATGTATCGTCTGCATCCGCAAACGGCGAAAATCGGCGAGCTGATCCGCTCCGGCGCCATTGGCGAAGTGCGGATGATCCAGTCGAGCTTCGGCTTTTCCATGGGCCGCTTTCAGCCGCAGCATCGGCTTTTCGCCTCCGATCTGGCCGGCGGCGGCATTCTCGATGTCGGCGGTTATCCGGTCTCCATGGCCCGCTATATCGCCGGGCAGGCGCTGGGCCGGCCCTTTGCCGATCCCGTCAAGGTTTCCGGCACCGCCCATCTCAACGCCGAAGGCACCGATGACTGGGCGGCGGCCGTTCTCACCTTCGAGAACGGCATCGTGGCGCAGGTCTCCTGCGCCGTCATGGCCAATCTGGATAATGTGCTGCGCATTCATGGCTCGGAAGGACGCATCGAGGTGCCCGATTTCTGGTTCGCCGGCGGTGACCGCACCCAGGGCCTGGGGCGCATCGACGTCCTCCGCGATGGCAAGACCGAGACAATCAGCGTCGCGGAAACCCGTCATGTCTATTCCTTCGAGGTCGATGCCGCCTCCGAAGCCATCCTGGCCGGGCGGCAGGAACTGGCCGCGCCCGGCATGAGCTGGGCCGACAGCCTGGGCAATGCCCGCGTGCTCGACAAATGGCGCAAGGATGCCGGCATCGTCTTTTCGGTCGAAACCGCCGAAAAGCGGGTCAATACGCTGGCCAATCGCCGGTTGGCCGCCAATTCCGGGACCATTCCCAAGCGCTCCATTCCGGGTCTGGGCAAGCAGGCTTCGGCGGTGGCGCTGGGCTTTGAGGATTTCCGCAGCTTCGCCTCGGGCGCCATCCTGCTCGACGCCTTCTGGGAAAAGGGCGGCAATGTCTTCGACACCGCCTTCGTCTATGGCGCCGGCTACACCGAGACCCTGTTTGGCGAGTGGCATCGCAATCGCGGCACCCGCGAGGGTTCCGTGCTGATCGGCAAGGGCGCCCATTCCCCGCTCTGCTATCCCGATGTCATCGGCAAGCAGCTCACCCAATCGCTGGACCGGCTCCAGACCGATTATGTCGACGTCTATTTCATGCACCGCGACAATCTCGAGGTGCCGGTGGGCGAGTTCGTCGACGCCATGGATGCCGAGGTCAAGGCCGGCCGCATTCGCGGGCCCTTTGGCGGCTCGAACTGGACGCAGGAGCGGTTCGACGAGGCCATCGCCTATGCCGAGCGCACCGGCAAGACCAGGCCGATGGCCCTGTCGAACAATTTCGCCCTGGCGGAAATGCTCGACCCCATCTGGGATGGCTGCGTCACCGCTTCGACGCCTGGCTTCAAGCAATGGCTCACCGACCGCCAGGTCACCAATTTCTCCTGGTCCAGCCAGGCGCGCGGCTTCTTCACCGACCGGGCCGGGCGCGACAAGACCGACAATGAGGAACTGGTGCGCGTCTGGTACAACGAGCAGAATTTCGGCCGCCGCGACCGCGCGGTGGAACTGGCCGAAAAGCTCGGCAAGTCGCCCATCCATGTGGCGCTGGCCTATGTGCTGGCCCAGCCCTTCCCTTCGGTTCCCCTGATCGGCCCGAGGACCCTGGCCGAACTCGACGACAGCCTCAAGGCCTTCGATATCCAGCTTACCCCCGACCAGGTGAAGTGGCTGGAAAACGGCTGACCCAAAGCTCGTTCCTCCCCGAGCCCAATGCCCCGGAGCAATCCGGGGCTTTTTTTTCATTGGCAGGTCACTCCAACCACCGGTCCTGACAGAGTGCCGTTCCCACCATCCCAGCAAACTTATCCCCACTCCCTATTTCCCATGGCATTCTTCCCCCATCGCCCGTGCCAGAGCGCGATCATGACGAGTGATGAGCACGGGGATAGCCAGGGCTGGGAGGTCGCTCCCGGTGCGCGGGGGAAATGTGTGCTGCCAGGGTCGAGAGGACCCGCCATGCCCGACCCGTGAAAAATCCCGGCATGGTGGCGAGATTTCTGTCTCAATACTAAAAAATCAATATCGGGACAGACGTCTCGCCACCATCGCTCGATATAACCGCACCAGGGGCGGCGCTTCGGCGCGCCCATGGTTACAACTTTGTGTCCCCTTGCCCCACCGTTTCCCCTGCCCTATCTTTGCGCCGTGGATCAAAAGGTCCGCATTGTTCTCAGGGCGGGGTGCGATTCCCCACCGGCGGTAAAGGCAGCGATGCCAAGCCCGCGAGCGCCCGGCGAAAGTCGGGGTCAGCAGATCCGGTGTAACTCCGGAGCCGACGGTATAGTCCGGATGAAAGAGAACGGGATAAAGGCTGGCTGGCCGGCGCACGCATGTCATGCGGGCGGCTGGGCGTCCATCTTCCCGTAACCCTGAGGAAACTGGTTACGGAAAGGACGATGATGAGCCAGATTTCCTCTACACAAAATGCTCCGGTGCTCGGGGCGCTGTTCATGCTCGGCGCGGGGATCACCTTCGCCGTCACCAATCTTCTCACCCCCACCATCACCTATGGCATGGGTGTGCCCTCCACCGCCGTGGTGTTCTGGCAATATGTCATCGCGACGCTCTTTGCCTTGCCGCTGATTTTCCGCATCGGGCTGGGCGCGTTGCGGACGCGTCATCCCCTCTGGCATGAGGCGCGCGCCTTTCTTTCGGCGCTGGGCGTGCAGTTTTTCGCCTTCGGCTTTGCCAGTGGCGTACCAGTCTGGCAGATGGTCGCGCTCTCGATGACGGGCCCCTTCTTCATCCTGGCCGGCGCCACGCTGTTTCTGGGCGAAAGACCCGGCGCGCAGCGCGTCGGGGCGACCATTGTCGGCTTTGCCGGCGCGCTGATGGTGGCCCAATTGGGCACCGAGCAATTCACCCTGGCCTCGCTGCTGCCGGTGCTGGCGGCCGCCTGCTGGGGCACGGTTTCGGTCATCACCAAATATCTCAGCCGCGACGAGGCCCCCGAGTCGCTCACGCTCTACATGCTGGTGCTGATCACGCCCAACCACTTCCTGATCGGGCTGGTGCTGGGCATTGCCGTGGCTGTGCTGCCGGCCGGCGTGCTGCCGGCGAGCCTGGCGACCGGCTTCGATTTCGTGCTGCCGGGCGGGGACGCGCTTTGGCTGATCCTGCTGCTGGGGGCGATCACCGCCGCGGCGCAATATTTCATCAGCCTTGCCTACAAGGCGGCCGACGCCACCTATCTGCAACCCTTCGATGATCTCAAGCTCCCGCTCAACACGCTGCTGGGCTGGGTGGTGCTGGCGCAGGTGCCGGCCATCTGGTTCTGGCCCGGCGCGCTGCTGATCCTGCTCGCTTCCAGCTATATCCTCTGGTCCGAAACCGACCGGGGAAAGACCCGCCCGCTGGCGGCCTGAAGAACCGGGATGTCGCGGCCCCGCCGCGGCATCCTCACACCGCCACCCAGCGCTCTTCGTGATGGCTGCGGGCCATGGCGTGCACCGTCCGCTCGATGCCGAGCCCGGTGGCAAAATCGATCACCCGCGCATCCTGCGCCCCGCCAATGGCGCGCAGCAATTCGTGGCATTCGATGGTCTTGAGTTCGTTGAAGCCCAGCCCGTGGCCGGGCGCGGGAATGAAGCGGTCATAAGGGGCATGCTGCGGGCCGGCCAATATGGTGCGGAAACCCTGCGTCGACGCCGCCTCACCGGCGAGATAAAGCTGAAGCTCGTTGAAGCGCTCCTGGTCGAAGACGATGCTTCCCCTGCTGCCGAAGATTTGCAGGGCGATGCGTCCCTTGCGGCCCCACGCCGAGCGGCTGAGCGCCATGACGCCATTTATGCCCGCGCCCATTTCGAACAATATACTGGCCACGTCGAAGGTCTCGACTTCCCGCCGCGTGCCCTCGCGTGTCGGCCGGTCGGCATAGGGTTTGGAAAGCTGTGCCATCACCCGGGTCACCGGGCCGAACAGCACCTGCACCAGGCTGAGGGGATGCACACCGAAATCGTCCAAGGCGCCATAGCCGGAACTGGCCTCGCTCTTCCAGTAGAACAGCGCCTCGGGATCGGCCATGAAATCCTCGTCCATTTCGAGACGCACATGATTGACCTGCCCGATGGCGTCTTCCGCCAGCAGGGTTCCGATCTGACGGATCAGCGGGTTCTGGATGTAGTTATAGCCCAGAATGGCCACGCGGCCGGACGCCTTCGCCGCCACCGCCATGCGCTCGGCATCGGCCAGCGCCACCGCCATGGGCTTTTCGCACCACACATGCTTGCCCGCTTCCAGCGCAGCGATGGCCATTTCGGCATGGAAGGCGTTGGGCGTGGTTATCGAAACCACATCCACGGCCGGGTCCGCGATCACCTCCCGCCAATCGCCCGTGGCGCGGGCAAAGCCGAATTCATCAGCCTTGCGGGCAGCAAGATCGGCATTGACCTCGGCCAGATGCGCCAATACCGGCCGGGGCCCCTCGCCAAACACCGCCCTGACGCCGCCCCAGGCCAGGGCATGGCATTTGCCCATATAGCCCGTGCCGATCAGTCCCACTCCGATTGTCGCTGCCATCGCATCCTCCCCTGCCAGCCCTGCCGGTTATTCCATTTACAGAATGAACTTTCCAGTAGCACTTGCGCGATACACAAGGGTGCAAAAGAATGGACGCAGGAGGAATGCCGCCATGTCCGAGACCAGTGAGAGGCCTCAGCCGCCGCAGGATTTCGACGCCCTTCGCGCCACCATTCTGGAACGCCGGAGCGAATTGCCCAAGCGACTGACACAGGTGGCCGCCTATGCGCTCGACCACCCCGACGATATCGCCTTCGGCACCGCCGCGAGCATCGCTCTCTCGGCCGATGTGCAGCCCTCCACGCTGGTGCGCTTTGCCCAGCATTTTGGCTTTGACGGGTTTTCGGGGCTGCAATTGCTGTTCCGCGCGCGGTTGCGCGAGCGCACCTCCACCTATGAGGAGCGTTTGCGCGCACTTGAGCAGAACAGCACGGCGCTGGCTGAAAGCACCATGATTTTCAATGGCTTCATCGCCGCCGCCCACCGCTCCATCGATGCCATAGGTGCAGCGGTGGACCCCGAAGGCTTCGAGCGCGCCGTTTCCCTTCTGGCGCAGGCCGACACTATCTATCTGCTCGCCAAGCGCCGGTCCTACCCCATCAGCAGCTACATGGCCTATGCCTTCGGCAAGCTGAAAGTGCGCTGCCAGTTGGTGGGCACCGCCGCCGGCATAGACGATGACCTGCTGGCCATGGCGGGGCCGCGCGATGCCGCCTTCGCCATAAGTTTTGCCCCCTACGCCTCGGAAAGCGCGGCGCAGGCGCGCACCCTGGCAGGGCGGGGCGTGCCGGTGGTGTCGCTCACCGATTCTGCCTTTTCCCCGCTGGCGGAGTGCTCGCGCGAATGGTTCGAGGTGGTCGAGGCCGATCACGCCGGCTTCCGCTCGCTTTCGGCCAGCATGGCCTTTGCCATGGCGCTCACCGTCTCCATCGCCGAAAAGCGCCGCCGCGCGCAGGACGAAGTGTCGCAAGCCGGTTGATTTCGTTTCTGGAACACATGTTCCATATTGACGGAATTTCAGAACCCATGTTTCATGTTCCCGGGTTGCCTCAGGGGCGGCCGAGGCATTCATGACTAATTCTGACTTGGGAGCATGCGCGTGATGGATCAGGGATCGAAGCGGCTTGACGTGATCACCATCGGCCGCGCCTCCGTTGACCTTTACGGCCAACAGATCGGCACACGTCTTGAGGATGTCGGCAGCTTCGCCAAATCGGTGGGCGGCTGCCCCACCAATATCGCGGTGGGCACGTCGCGCCTGGGGCTCAAATCGGCCCTGGTCACCCGCGTCGGCAACGAGCAGATGGGGCGCTTCATTCGCGAGCAGCTCGAGCGCGAAGGCGTCGAGACAGCCGGCATCGTCACCGACCCCGAGCGCCTGACCGCATTGGTGCTGCTGGCGGTGGAAAACGACAATTCCTTCCCGCTGATCTTCTATCGCGACAATTGCGCCGACAACGCGCTGAGCGAAGACGATATCGACGAAGATTTCATTCGCACCGCCCGCGCCGTGCTGGTGACGGGCACGCATTTTTCCAAGCCCCACACCGACGCCGCCCAGCGCAAGGCCATGCGCATCGCCAAGGCCAATGGCGCCAGGATCGTGCTCGATATCGATTATCGCCCCAATCTCTGGGGCCTTGCCGGCCATGACGCCGGCGACAGCCGCTACATCGCTTCCGACCGCGTCTCGGCCCATATGAAGACCGTTCTGGCCGATTGCGATCTCATTGTCGGCACCGAGGAAGAGGTTCTCATCGCCTCGGGTGAATCCGACCTGCTCTCCGCGCTGAGGACGATCCGGTCGCTATCCTCCGGCACCATCGTTCTCAAGCGCGGGCCCATGGGCTGCATCGTCTATGACGGTGCGATTTCCGATAACCTCGAAGACGGCATTGTCGGCCAGGGCTTTCCCATCGAGGTCTATAACGTGCTGGGGGCGGGCGACGCCTTCATGAGCGGCTTCCTGCGCGGCTGGCTGCGCGGCGAGCCCCACGCCACCAGCGCCACATGGGCCAATGCCTGCGGGGCCTTTGCCGTGTCGCGCCTGCTCTGCGCGCCCGAAATCCCCACCTGGGTGGAGCTGCAATATTTCCTCACTCATGGCAGCCCCGAGCGAGCGCTGCGCAAGGATGCCGACATCAACCACGTGCATTGGGCCACGACGCGCCGGCGCGATATTCCCAATCTGATGGCGCTGGCGGTGGATCACCGCAGCCAGTTCGAGGACATGGCCGGGGGCGATGCACAAAAGCTCGCCCGCATCCCGGCCTTCAAGGCGCTGGCCGTGCAGGCGGCGGCCCGCGTCGCCAATGGCCGCGATGGTTTTGGCATGCTGCTCGACGACAAATATGGGCGCGACGCCCTCTATGCCGCCGGGGCCATCCGCAATTTCTGGATCGGCAAGCCGATCGAGCTGCCCGGCTCACGCCCGTTGCAATTCGAATTCTCCCAGGATCTGGGTTCGCGCCTCGTCGATTGGCCAGTCGATCACTGCATCAAGGTGCTGAGCTTCTTCCACCCCGACGATCCCGCCGATTTGCGCGAGCAGCAGATCGGCAAGCTGCGCGCCGCTTTCGACGCCGCCCGCAAGATCGGCCGCGAACTGCTTGTCGAAATCATCGCCGGCAAGAACGGCCCGCTTCACGATGACACGGTGGCGCGGGCGCTGACGGAGATTTACGATGCCGGCATCAAGCCGGACTGGTGGAAGCTCGAGCCCCAGCCCAACGCCGCCGCCTGGGCCCGGACCGATGCGGTGATCGAGGCGCGCGATCCCCTGTGCCGGGGCGTGGTGCTTCTGGGGCTCGAAGCGCCTCAGGCCGAACTGGAAGCCGGCTTTGCCGCCGCGCGCTCCGCCCGCACGGTCAAGGGCTTCGCGGTGGGCCGCACCATCTTTGCCGACGCGGCGCGGGCCTGGCTCGATGGCCGCATTGGCGACGAGGAGGCCGTGGCCGACATGGCGTCGCGCTTTGGGGCGCTGGTGACGATTTGGGAAGGGCTTGGCGCCTGAGAGCGCCGCCGGATTTGAGGATAGGGCAATGAGCCAGAAGACTGTTCGACTAACCATGGCCCAGGCCGTTGCGCGCTTCCTGACCGCGCAGAAAACGGTGATCGATGGCGAGACCCTGCCGATTTTTGGCGGGGTCTGGGCTATTTTCGGCCATGGCAACGTGGCCGGGCTGGGCGAGGCGCTGCACGGCGTCAAGGACGAGTTGCCCACCTATCGCGGCCAGAACGAGCAGGGCATGGCCCATGCTGCCATCGCCTATGCCAAGGCCAGCGCCCGCCGGCGCTTCATGGCCTGCACCACCTCCATTGGGCCGGGCGCGCTCAACATGGTCACCGCCGCCGCGCTGGCCCATGTCAACCGCATCCCGGTGCTGCTGCTGCCGGGCGATGTCTTTGCCAACCGCCTGCCCGATCCGGTGCTCCAGCAAGTCGAGGATTTCGGCGACGGCACCGTTTCGGCCAATGACTGCTTCCGGCCGGTCAGCCGCTATTATGACCGCATCACCCGCCCCGAGCAGATCATCCCGGCGCTGCGCCGAGCCATGCAGGTTCTGACCGATCCGGCCGAATGCGGCCCGGTGACGCTCAGCCTCTGCCAGGACGTGCAGGCGGAAGCCTATGACTATCCCGAGAGCTTCTTCGCCGAGAAAGTCTGGACGCCGCGCCGCATCATGCCCGATGCCGAGGAATTTGCCGTGGCCGCCGCAGCGCTGCGCACCGCGAAAAAGCCTGTCATCATCGCCGGCGGCGGCGTGCTTTATTCCGAGGCCAGCGAGAGCCTGGCCGCCTTTGCCGAGGCCCATGGCATTCCGGTGATGGAGACCCAGGCCGGCAAGAGCGCCCTGCCCCATATCCATGCGCTCAACATGGGTAGCGTCGGGGTTACCGGAACCTCCGCGTCCAACATGCTGGCCGAAGAGGCCGATCTGGTGCTGGCTGTCGGCTCGCGCCTTCAGGATTTCACCACCGGCTCCTGGGCGCTGTTCCAGAATGAAAACCTGCGCCTGGTCGGGCTCAATGTGCAGCCCTTCGACGCCCACAAGCACAATGCCCTCCCTCTGGTGGCCGATGCACGGGCAGGCCTTGAAGCGCTCGATGCGGCGCTGATGGGTTGGCAGGTTGATTCCGCCTGGACCGACAAGGCCTTGAAAGCCAAGGAAGATTGGCTCAAGGATGCCGATGCCGCCCGCGCCGCCAGCAATGTCGAATTGCCGTCCGACGCGCAGGTTATCGGCGCCGTGCAGCGGGGCCGCGCCAGGGCGACGCTGGTTTGCGCCTCCGGCGGCCTGCCGGGTGAATTGCACAAGCTCTGGCGTGCCGATGGGCCGGGCAGCTATCATCTGGACTATGGTTTTTCCACCATGGGCTACGAGATTGCCGGTGGCCTTGGGGTTGCCCTGGCGCGCCCCGAGGACGACGTCGTCGTCATGGTGGGCGATGGCAGCTATCTGATGATGAATTCGGAAATCGTCAGCGCCGCCATGCTGGGGATCAGGCTCACCATCGTGCTGCTCGACAATTCCGGCTTCGGTTGCATCAACCGGCTGCAAATGGCGACCGGCGGCGCCAATTTCAACAATCTGTTCCGCGACACCAAACACGTCACTCTGCCCAATGTCGATTTTGCCGCCCACGCCGCCGCCATGGGCGCGTCGGCCCGCAAGGTCGCCTCCCTGAGCGAGCTCGAAGCCGGGCTGCGCGAGACCGAGGGGCGGAGCGGAGTGACGGTCTTCGTCATCGACACGGACCCCCTCATCACCACCGAGGCCGGCGGGCATTGGTGGGACGTGGCGGTGCCAGAGGTCAGCGAGCGCCCGCAGGTCAATGCGGCGCGGGAGGCTTACGTCAAGGCGCTCAGGGCGCAGCGGGCGGGTTAGACAATCACCGGATTATCCCTCTCCCCTTGCGGGAAAGGGATCAGCGATATAGCGGCGCCTCAGGCGCGGGAGAAAACGAATGAAGGCCAAACTCGGCATGTCGCCCATCGCCTGGTGGAACGACGATCTGGTGGAACTGAGCGACGACGTCTCGCTGGAGGAATGCCTGCGCCAGTCGCGTTCGGCCGGCTTCACCGGCATGGAAAAGGGCCGCCGCTTTCCCGATGACCCGGCGGTCATGCTGCCCATCCTCAAGGCCGCCGACGTGACGCTATGCGGCGGCTGGTTTTCGGGCACGCTGGTCGATGAGGAACTGGCGGCCAACAAGGACCGCATCGCGCCGATGATCGAGCTGTTCAAGGCGGTCGACGCGCCCTGCATCGTCTATGGCGAAGTCGGCCGCTCCATCCAGGGCAAGCGTGAGATTCCGCTGACGCGCAAGCCCAGGCTTGCTGACGATGAGATGAAGGTCTATGCGCGCCGCGTCACCGAATTCGGCGAATGGTGCGCCGATCAGGGCATGCCGCTCTCCTATCATCATCACATGGCCGCCGTGGTGGAAACCGAACCGGAGCTGGACGCCTTCATGCGCCATTCCGGCGCCGGCATTCCGTTGCTGCTCGATGCCGGCCATCTCGCCTTTGCCGGTGGGGACGTGCTGCGCGCCATCGACAATCACCACGCCCGCATCAATCATGTCCACGTCAAGGATATCCGCCGCGAAGTCGTCGATGGGCTCGACCGGAACCGCCAGAGCTTTCTCGACGCGGTGGCGCTGGGTGCCTTCACCGTGCCGGGCGATGGTTCGCTCGATTTCGGCGCCATCGTGCAGCGGCTGGCCGATCATGGCTATGAGGGCTGGTTCGTGGTCGAGGCCGAGCAGGATCCGGTCAAGAACCCGCCGCTGAGAATGGCGCAGGTCGGCCACAAGGAACTCATGCGCGTGATGAGCGCCGTCGGCTACACGGTGGAAACGCAGGGCTTTCCGCAGGGGTGAAGTCTTGCCGCGTGCCGTGCTAGACCTGTGACGGCAGTTTTGAAGGCAGGGAAAACGCATGGCGCTCAAGCAAAACGACCTCAACTGGTTCCGCCCGCTCTGGCGGCGCGTTGCCGTGGTGGTGTTTCTGTCCATATGGCTTGGCTGGGAAGTGTTCTTCACCGGCGAGCAATTGTGGATGATCCTGGTGGGCGCGGCGCTGGCCTATGCCCTCTATAATTTCTTCTACGCCTTTCCCAAGGAGCAGCCGACCAATGAGCCAATCCAACCTCCGAATCCGCCCGAAGGGAACGACGGGCAAGGTTCATGATGTCACGCCGGCCAGTGCCGGCTGGGCGCATGTCGGTTTTGCCCTTCACAAGCTGGCGCCCGGCGATCAGGCCGGCGGAAATGCGGGCGCAGAGGAACTATGCCTCGTGCTTGTCGGCGGCAAGGGCCGCTTCAGCGTCGACGGCGAGGATTTCGGCGAGTTAGGCGAGCGCGCCACCCCCTTCGAGGGCGCCCCATGGGCGCTCTACGTTCCCAAGGGCAGCGCCTGGAGCGTCGAGGCCACGACACCGCTGGAACTGGCGGTCTGTTCTGCGCCGGGCGGCGGCAATTACAGCGCCAAGGTGATCCCGCCGGGCGTCCATCCTCGCATCACCCGCGGCAAGGGCGCCAATGTGCGCCATGTCTACAATATCATGCCCGAGGATGACGGCTCGGCCCATTCGCTGCTGGTGGTGGAAGTCATCACCCAGCAGGGCAACACCTCGTCCTATCCGCCGCACAAGCACGACCAGGACAATCTGCCCCAGGAGAGCCAGCTGGAAGAGACCTATTTCCACCGCCTCAATCCGCCGCAGGGCTTTGCCATGCAGCGCGTCTATACCGACGACCGGAGTCTGGACGAAGCGCTGGTAATCGAGGATGGCGACGTGACCCTTGTGCCGCGCGGCTATCATCCGGTCGCCACCACGGCGGGGTATGACCTCTATTATCTCAACGTCATGGCCGGGCCGAGGCGAGTGTGGAAATTCTACAATGCCCCCGAGCATGAGTGGCTGTTGAAGTAAAAAAGGGCGCCCTACGGCGCCCTTCTTGCCAAGGCCAGACCGCTATCAGCCGAGGATTTCACTCAGCTTCACCGCCCTGCCCTCCTTGACCGATTTCAGCGCCGCGTCGGCCATGGCCAGCGCGATCAGGCCGTCCCTGCCGCTGGGCAAAGCCGGAGATTTCGATTCAACCGCATCGATGA
>NZ_JAUCDN010000036.1:0-16836 GCF_034675085.1 Devosia sp. | reverse complement strand
GGTGGAGCCGTCTTCGGCCAGGGCCTTGGTGGCCGCCTGCCAGGCTTCCGAATGGCGTCGCAGGGCCTGCCTTGCCGCTTCGGGGTCGCGGGCGCAGATTGCCTCGACCACGGCGATCCATTGCGGCAACGCATGGCTCAGCCAGCCTGGCCGGTAGCGCAGGCGGAAGCCGTGGCGCGCGCTTTGCGCACGCAGCCGGTTCAGCACCTCTTCGGCCACCGGATGGGCCGCCAGCCGGACATAGGTGCGGAAAATCTGGTCGGTTATGGCTGCGAAACGCTCGGGATCATTGTCCGCGACGCTGGTTTCCAGCGCTGTCGTCAGGGTCTGCAAGGCATCGATGTCGGGCGGGGTGATGCGCTCGGCGGCGCGGGCGACGCAGAGCGCTTCCACCTCCTGGCGCACCTCGGCGGTTTCCAGCGCTTCCTGGAAGCTGACCACCCGCACCCTGGCGCCGCGATTGGCGATCCGCTCGACCAGGCCGGAATGGGTGAGGTCCGCCAGCGCGGCGCGGATGGTGCGGCGATTGGCGCCGAAGCGGGCGCACAGATCGGCTTCCACCAGGCGTTGGCCCGGCGCCAGCTCGTTGCGCAGGATGTCCTGGCGAATGGATTCAGCGATGGTGGCGTGCCTGGCCGTGGCGGCCTCCCCTTATGCGCAAAGTGAGCCCCGAAGGCTGGCTTCGGGGCTCACTCTTTACCATGGCCGCAGGCCGGCAAAAGGGGAACGCCGGGCACGGGGACGATTTTTATCGTCCCGCCAATGGGCTCACATGCCCAGATTTTCATTGACCAGGATGACGCAGATCTTGCCCTGCTCCACCGGCTGGTTGCCGTCGATGATGGCGGTATAGCGCATCACGCCCCAGCCCAGGCCGTCATCGGTATTGTGCTTCATGCGGTGGCGGGTGGCGTTGACCGGGCAGGCCCAGTCGCGGATACGCGCCAGCGCCGCCTCGACATTGGTGACGATCTTGTTGGTGCCCACCACCAGGATCACCTTTTTGGGGCCGAAGCACATGGCGGCGACGCGATTGCCGGAGCCGTCGGAATTGACGATGGTGCCTTCGAGCGTGATGGCGTTGGTGCCGGCCAGGTAGATGTCGGACAGCAGGGTCTGGCGTTGCATCTGCCGGCGTTCCTCGCGCGGCGGATTATAACCCTGCTTGTCGGTGCGCACGGGATTGATGAATTCGTTCTGCCCGCGCTCCATCAGCGCCTCGAACACGCCGAGCTGATTGAGCGTCACCGAGTCGCCCCGGCCCAGCTTGGCGCCGGCGGGGATGAGATCCATCAGCAGGGCCAGGGCCTCTTCCTTGGTCTCGACGAAGTGGCCGTCCATGTATTTCTTCTTGAGGTTCTCGATCACCATCGCCGCGCGCTCGCGGTAATGCTGGCGAAATTCCGCAGTCAGATCGGTATCTCCCATGGCCATGGGGCAGTCCTTTCGTGCCGGGCAGGTTTGTCATCGAACCGATCGGAAGGTCGGCGCAGCAAGGGCCTGCGTGTATTGTGCGTCAAATTTGTCTCACAAGATTGTGCTACAATCAAGAGGGGCACAAGCCGGATCGCATTGGAAAACGCGATTTTCCAGCGCCGGCCGGTCGTCTAAAGCGCCATCGGGCTTGGATTGCGCTCGTCGGCCGAGAGGCTGATCATGGTTTGCTTGATGTTCTCGACATGGCGATGCAGGGCGTCCCGCACCGCGACGGGGTCGCGGCGGCAAATGGCGTCGATGATGTCGAGCCAGTAGGGCAGCGAGGTCCGGGGGCGATCCTGACGATAGGTCAGGCGAAGCCGATGCCGGGCCATGCGGTCGCGCAGCCGCGCCAGGACTTCCTTGGCGACGTCCTGCTGGGCGATGTCGACATAGGTCTCGAAGGCGAGATGGGTCATTTCGGCAAAGCCCACCACGTCGTTCTGCGTGGCGTAATCCTCCATGCGCCGGGCGATTCCGCGCAGCGTCTCCACTTCCGCATCGCTGATGCGCTCGGCGGCGCGCATGGCGCAGAGCGTTTCCACGGCCAGGCGTACATCGGCCACCTGCAACGCTTCTTCGAGTCCGACGATCCTGACGCGCGCGCCGCGATTCGCCACGCGCTCCACCAGGCCTTCATGGACGAGTTCAACCAGGGCGGCGCGGATCGTGCCCCTGCTGGAATTGAATTGCTCGCACAATTCGGCCTCGATCAGGCGTTGGCCCGGCGCCAGATTATTGGCCAGGATCGCCTGGCGGATGGTGTCGACGATCTCGGCCTGCGAGAGATGGCGGCTGCCGCGATTGCCCGGTTTTGGCTGAGAATTCTCCGAAGGGCTCATGGCCGGTCGCTCCCTAAATTTGCCCCGAACGCGCTTGCGGCGGCCAAAAGCCGATTCCTTCCAGCAGGCTCGAATCGCCTTGGTGCCGGGAGGCGCACCGCCGCCGGGCCGGAACAAAATTCCGTCCGGGGGGAGATGTGCCCCCGCTTTCGCCAAGCGAAAAGCCGTATGTCACGGCCGCTTCAAAGGCAAGCCGTGACGAAAGATGGGAGCAAAGCCTCGTCCCCATCCCTCCAGGGTTGACGCCGGGAAAGCCCTTCGCTTATGTATTGTTGTACAATTTCGATCAACAAAAATGGCCAACGGACCTTGGGGCTGGTGGAGGATTCTGGTATGTCGACGCTCAGTGCGGACCTTGATTGGGACCATCTTTCGGATTCGGAGTGGAACGAACAGCTCGATCGGCTGATCGCCCAGTTCAACGCCGAGCGCGGAACCATCAAGCTGCCCCCGCCCATCCACGAGATCATGACCAATGAATATGAGCGCGGCATTCTCAATGCGCTGGTCACCGAGGACCTGATCCGCCATTTCGCCGATGCGATCGGCGATCCCAACCCGATCTGGCGCAACCGCACCTATGCGCAGAATACCCGCTGGGGCGGCATCATCGCGCCCCCACTCTATGAATCGTGCATCTCCTTCGGCTCCTCCTTTGGCGGCCGCCTGCGGGTGCCGGGCGTGGCCCGCCTCGCCGCCGGCAACAAGCACGATTATTTCGCGCCCTTCCGCCCCGGCGACGAATTCCACTGCTACGACAAATATATGGGCTTCGAGGAGAAGCAGGTTTCCGGCAAGCCCTATCGCATGTTCATCGAGAGTGTGCCGCGCTATTTCGTCAATCAGCGCGACGAGACCATCGCCGTCGCCACCGGGCGCAATATCTACCTGGCCACGCCTCCCTCGAAGCGCAAGGCGGGCGGGGAGAGCAAGGTCGGCGCCAAATATGCCGGCAAGACCTATCAGAAATATTCGGAAGCCGAGCTCAAGGAAATCCATGAGGATTTCGACGCCCAGCTGGCCGGCACCAAGCGCCGGGGCAAGCAGACCCGCTATTGGGAAGATGTGGTGGAAGGTGAAGTGCTCGCGCCCCTCGCCAAGGGCGTTTACGACGTCTGCGACTCCAGCGCCCGCACCACGGTGAGCTGCTATGTCTATGCGTTCGCCATCAAATGGGGCGCCATGCGCGATCACCTCTCGACCCATCCGATCGATCCCCTGACCGGCGAGCATCGCTTCCGCCGCGACTGGCATTATTCCGACCGGGCGGCGCAGATGTTCGGCTCGCCCCTGGCCAATGCCGGCGGCATCCACAACGAGATGATGCTGGTCCATATCGTCACCGACTGGATGGGCGATGAGGGCTTCGTCGTTTCCATGGACAGCCAGGACCGGCGCTTCAATTTCTTCGGCGATTCGACCTGGGTCAAAGGCCGGGTGGAGCGCAAATTCATCGACGATCAGGGCCGCCATCTGGTCGAGCTCGACGTCTGGGCCGAAAACCAGGACGGGGACACGCATACGCGCGCCACGGTTCTGGTCAAGCTCGTCTCCCGGGCGGATTGAGGCGCGTCATGGAGGCTCTCAATATCAAGGTCGTCGAGCTGGCCGATTTCGTGGCCGGCCCCTATTGCGGCAAGCTGCTGTCCGATTTCGGCGCCGACGTCATCAAGATCGAGCGGCCCGGCGTTGGGGACCGCTCCCGGCAGGCCGGCCCCTTCAAGGACGACGTGCCCAACCCCGAGGCGTCGGGCACGTTTCTTTATCTCAACACCAACAAGCGCTCCGTCACGCTCGATATCGAGGATGAGGACGACCGGGAAATCCTGCTCGGGCTTTTGCGCGACGCCGATGTCTTCATCGAGGATTCCATGCCGGGCGAGTTGGCAAGGCTCGGCCTGGGCTATGAGGATTTGCGCCGGCTCAATCCCCGGCTGGTCGTCACCTCGATCACGCCTTTCGGCCAGACCGGCCCCTACAGGGACTACAAGGCCCACCATCTCAATCTCTACCACGCGAGCGGGCAGGGCTATCTCTTGCCCATGTGGGCGGTCGATCTCAACGTGCCGCCCTGCCAGGGCCCCGGCTATCTGGGCTATTTCGACGGCGGCATGGCGGCGGCCACGGCGACGCTGGCGGCGCTCTTCGCCCGCGACGCCGGTGGTCGGGGCCAGCATGTCGATATATCGGTCCAGCATGCGATGATGAACCAGGAGCGGTCCCAGCTTCGCCGCTTCTTCGATGATGGCGTGAGCCCCAACCGCACCGGCAAGGGGCGCCTGCTGGAAAGCCTGGTGGAGTGCAAGGATGGCGAATTTGCCGTGGTCATCCTCTCCTCCCAGCAGCAATGGGAGGGGTTGTGGCGTGCCATGGGCAAGCCGGAATGGGGCATGCAGCCGCCATTCGACACCCAGAAGGGGCGTTCGGACAATTATCACGCGCTGCGCCTGAAGCTGGCCGAATGGGCCAGGACGGTCACGCAGGACGAGCTTTTCCACTCCGTCCAGCGCGAGGGCTCGGCGGCGGCTCCCATTCTTACCGCCGAGGGCGTGTTCGGCTTCGAGCAATATCGCGCGCGCGGCCATTTCGTCAGCATCGAGCATCCCGTGGCCGGGACGCTCGAATATGTGCGCCAGCCGACCCGCCTGCCGAATGTGGAGCTGCCGCCGCTGCGGCCAGCGCCGCTTCTGGGCCAACACAATGATGACGTCCTGGCCGGCCTGGTGCCCTCCCGGACGCGTGCAGGATAGGGGGTGAGCGAATGCCTGGACCGTTGAATGGAATCCGCGTCATCGACTTCGGCCATGTGCTGGCCGGGCCGTGGTGCTCGATGCAGCTGGCATCGCTGGGGGCCGAGGTCATCAAGGTGGAGACGCGCTCGCGGCCGGACGAGCAGCGGGCCCATCACGGCTCGGGCGTCGCGGCCAACCTGGAAAGCAACTCGAATTTCTTCGAGGTCAATCTGGGCAAGAAAAGCGTTGCGCTCGACCTGACCACGGCGCGCGGCAAGGAACTGGCCAAGGCGCTGGTCGCCACCGCCGACATCGTGCTCGAAAACATGCGTCCGGGCGTCATGACCAAGCTCGGCCTCGACTATGACGAATTGGTCAAGATCAAGCCCGACATCATCATGCTCTCGCTTTCCGGCTTCGGAGCCACGGGGCCGCTGCGGCGCTACGCCGCCTATAATCCGTGTTTCACCAGCGTGGGCGGGGTGGCGCATCTGACCGGTTATGCCGAAAAGCGCCCCAATACCATGACCAATTCGGGCGGGGACGCCCGCGCCGGCACCGCCGCCGTGTTTTCCGCGCTGATCGCGCTCAAATTCCGCCAGCAGACCGGCAAGGGGCAGTGGATCGACAGCTCCTCCTGCGAAGTCATCAATTCCATGATCGGCGACCAGATGATGGATTTCGCCATGAATGGCCGCTCGCCCAGGCGCCACGGCAACAGCGATGCCATCATGGCCCCGCACGGGGTCTATCGCTGCGCCGGCGAGGATGAGTGGATTTCGGTCGCCGTGGGCAGCGAGGACGAATGGGTGGGCCTTTTGCGCGCGCTGGGCAATCCCGCCTGGGCCGGGGAGGCGCGTTTCGCCACCCCGCGCGGCCGCTGGGAAAACCGGGCCGAGCTGGATGCGCGCCTCTCCGAATGGGCCGCCGACAAGACCTATTACCAGGCGATGGAGCTGTTGCAGGCCCAGGGTGTGCCCGCCACGCCCTCCTTCAAGGCACAGGATCTGTTCACCGATCCGCATGTGCTGGAGCGGGGCGCGGTGCAGGATGTCGAGCATCCCGTGCTGGGCAAGCGCACCACCATCGCCCCGCCCTACCGCTTCTCCGATACGCCGGCACGGATCCGCTCCGGCGCTCCCCTTCTGGGGGAGGACAGCGAGGCGGTATTCGGGGAACTTCTCGGCCTTGCGCCGGGTGAAATCGCCGCGCTGGTCGCGGAAAAGGTGATCTATTGAGCCGGCCGGGCAGGGCGGAAAGACCCAGTCCGAATGGCGTGCGGTGCCCGATGACAATCCCGAATCCTGGGCATCGCAAGGAGGAGTTTGAACTATGACGCAGCAGAGCATGCCCGGCATGCCCCCTTCCGGTCAGCCCGCCGGCGACATCATGGTGCAGGTGCGGAACCTGACCAAGACCTTCCAGACCAAGCGCGGCGAAGTGACGGCATTGTCCCATGTCTCGCTCGATGTGCATCGGGGCGAGGTCCTCGTGCTGCTTGGCCCCAGCGGCTGCGGCAAGACCACGCTTCTGCGCTGCGTCGCCGGGCTGGAGCACCCCACTTCGGGCGAGATCAGCGTCCATGGGCAATCGGTGTTTTCCTCGGCCAGCGATACCGTCATCCCGCCCGAAAAGCGCAATCTGTCCATGGTCTTCCAGTCCTATGCGCTCTGGCCGCATATGACGGTGGCGGAGAATGTCGGTTATCCGCTCAAGGTCTCCAAGGTTGACAAGCGCGAGATCGCCGAGCGTGTCCACGCCGTGCTGGCCACCACCGGCCTTGAAAAATTCGGCGCCAATTATCCCGGCCAGCTCAGCGGCGGCCAGCAGCAGCGCGTTGCCCTCGCCCGCGCCCTGGTCGCCAATGACGGGCTGGTTCTGTTCGACGAGCCGCTGTCCAATCTCGACGCCAAGGTGCGCGAGCGCCTGCGCGACGAGCTGATCGAGATGCAGCAGCAATTCGGCTTCACCGCCATCTACGTCACCCACGACCAGATCGAGGCGGCGGCGCTGGCGCATCGCATCGCGTTGTTGGAGGTGGGCAAGGTCGCCCAATTGGGCGATCCGGTCGATATCTTCAGCGCGCCGCGCTCGCGCTACGTCGCCGATTTCGTCGGCTACGGCAATGAATTGCCCGGCACCGTCGCCGCCATCGAGGGCGATGCGGTGAGCGTCCAGACCCCGATCGGGCCTATGCAGGGCGTGGCTGCGGGGGCCGAGCTCAAGCCGGGCGCGCCCGTCGCCGTCATGTTCCGCCCCGAGCATTGCGAGATCGTTGACGCGGCCTCGGCGGGCGCCAACATCTTCAAAGGGCGGGTCGAGCAGAGCATCTTCCTGGGCTCCTATCTCGAATACCGCCTCAACATCGCCGGCCAGAAGCTTGCCGTCCGCTCGATGCACGCGACGCGCCTGGCCAATGGCACCGAGCTTACCATCGCCATCAATCCTCGGGCCACGGGCGTTTTCGCCGCCCCATCGGGCGCGTGACCTTGCGGTCCCAGCCGATCTTTTCAGGAGCCATCATGAACCGCCATATCCGCCTCATCATCCTCGGCTCGGGGCCAGCGGGACACACCGCGGCCATTTATGCGGCCCGGGCCAATCTCAAGCCGGCGGTCATCACCGGCATGGTGCCGGGCGGCCAGCTCACCACGACAACCGAGGTCGATAACTGGCCCGCCGATGTCGATGGCGTTCAGGGCCCCGACCTGATGGAGCGCTTCCAGCGCCATGGCGAGCGCTTCCAGACCGAATATATCCTGGACCACATCGAATCGGTCGATCTGAGCAAGCGCCCCTTCACCCTTGTCGGCAGTTCGGAAACCTATACCTGCGACGCGCTCATCATCGCCACTGGCGCCTCGGCGCAATATCTGGGCCTGCCCTCGGAGGAAGCCATGATGGGGCGCGGCGTTTCCGCCTGCGCCACCTGCGACGGCTTTTTCTACAAGAACCAGGACGTGGTGGTGGTCGGCGGCGGCAACACCGCCGTCGAGGAAGCGCTCTATCTCACCAATATCGCCCGCCACGTCACCCTCATCCACCGCCGCGACCGGCTGCGCGCCGAAAAGATCATGCAGGAGCGGCTGTTCGAGAAGGAACGCGCCGGCAAGGCCAGCATCAAGTGGAACACCACGCTGGACGAGGTTCTGGGCGATGCGCGCGGGGTCACCGGCGTGCGCGTGCATGGCATCGACAGCGGGTTGGACGAGGACATCGCGGTCTCGGGCGTCTTCATCGCCATCGGCCATCGTCCCAATACCGAATTGTTCACCGGCCAGCTCGACATGGACAATGGCTATATCGTCACCCAGGGCGGCCGCCACGGCAATGCCACCCAGACCAGCATCCCGGGCGTGTTCGCGGCCGGCGACGTGCAGGACCATATCTATCGCCAGGCCGTCACCAGCGCCGGCAGCGGCTGCATGGCCGCGCTTGATGCCGAGCGCTTCCTCGATTCCGGAGCCTAGGCCATGAGCGAAAAGCTGATCGAACTCGAAAAGAACGGCGGCGTCGCCACGCTGTTCCTCAACCGCCCCGACAAGCGCAACGCCCTCAACGACGCCATGCGCTCGGAGTTGATCGCCGCACTCGAGGATGTCACCGCCGACCGCGCCGTGCGCGCGCTGGTCCTTGCCGGGCGGGGCAAGGGCTTTTGCGCCGGCGGCGACGTCTCGGCCATGGCCAGGCGGCTCGACGAGCCGCAGGACAGCGTTGCCATCAATGGCTGGCGGCGCCAGCAGCAGGTGCATCACGCCCAGATGCTGCTGCATAATCTGCCCATGCCCACCATCGCGGCGGTGCATGGCTCCGCTTCGGGCCTGGGCGCCGATACGGCGCTGGCCTGCGACTTCGTCCTTGCCGGCAGCGATGCCAGTTTCTCCTGGGGCTATATCAAGCGCGGCCTGATCCCCGATGGCGGGGGCATGTATTTCCTGCCCCGGCGCGTTGGCCTGCCCAAGGCCAAGGAGCTGATCTTTACCGGCCGCAGCCTCGATGCTGAAGAGGCGCTGGCGCTGGGCGTTGCCGACCGCGTGGAGCCGGCCGCCGACCTTCTGGCGCAGGCCCAGGCCTGGGCCGCAACATTGGCGGAAGGCTCGCCCACGGCGCTGGCGCTGGGTAAATCCATCCTCAACCAGAGCTTCGAATTGACCCTGGAAGACGTCTTTTCCCGGGGCAGCCAGGCGCAGGGCATCTGCTATTCCAGCGCCGAGCACCGCGCCTCGGTCAAGGCCTTTGTCGAGCAGGCCGCCGCCCGCGCCGCCAAGGCGGGCCGCTGAATGTCGGGGGCGGTGCGCAGCGAAATTGATGGCGACGTCGCCGTCCTCCTCGTCGACAATCCTCCCATCAATGCCGGCTCGCATGCCGTGCGGGCCGGGCTTTTTTCCGCCATCGAAGCGGCGGCCCGCGCCTATGACATCGCTGCCATCGTCATCATCGGAGCCGGCAAGACCTTCATCGCCGGCTCCGATCTGCGCGAATTCGGCCAGCCCATCGCCGATCCGCAATTGCCCGCCGTCATCGCCGCCATCGAGGCCTGCCCCAAGCCGGTCGTCGCCGCCCTGCATGGTGCGGCCTTGGGCGGCGGGTTCGAGCTGGCGCTGGGCTGCGACGGGCGCATCGCCCTGGCCGGCGCTAAAGTCGGCCTGCCCGAAGTGACGCTGGGCATTATTCCCGGCGCCGGCGGCACCCAGCGTCTTCCCCGTCTGGTCGGTATTCCCAAGGCCATCGACATGATTTGCCGGGGTGCCCAGATCGAGGCTGCCGAAGCGCTGCAACTCGGCCTTGTCGATCGCGTCGTTCCCGGCGATCTTCGCGCCGCCGCCATTGCCCATGCGCGCGAATTGGTCGGGCACAAGCGCGTCGTCGCCAGTCTCGCCGTGCCGGCCGAGGACGATGCGGCCATCGAAAAGGCCAGCGCGGCCGCCCTGCGGGCCGGACGCAATCGGCCTGCCGTTCGCGCCGCCATCGACGCCATTCTGGCCAGCCGCACTCATCCCATTGCGGAGGGTCTTGCCCTTGAGCGCGCCGCCTTCCAGCATTTGCGCACCGCGCCTGATGCGCTGGCGCTGCGCCATCAGTTCTTTGCCGAGCGCGAAGCCGCCAAAATTGCCGGCGTCGATGCTACCCCCCGCGTCATCGAGCGCCTCGCCGTGATCGGCGCCGGCACCATGGGCACCGGCATCGCCATTGCCGCGCTCGATGCCGGCTTCGACGTCCTCCTGCTCGAACAGGACGAGGCCGCTCTTCAACGCGGCAAACAGCGCCTGCGCGACTGGTATGACGGGCGCGTCGCCAAGGGCGTTTTGCAAGCGGACGCCGCCGAGGCCGTCCTGGCGCGCCTCACCCCCTCGCTCGATTGGACCGATCTCGCGGGGGCCGATCTCGTCATCGAGGCGGTGTTTGAAGACCTTGCCGTCAAGCAGGACGTGTTCCGCCGGCTCGACGCCATCGCCAGGCCGGGCGCGATCCTGGCCTCCAACACGTCCTATCTCGATCTGGACGCCATCGCTGCCGTCACCTCCCGGCCGACCGACGTGCTGGGCCTGCATTTTTTCAGCCCTGCCAATATCATGCGCCTGCTCGAAGTGGTGCGCGGCGCCGACACAGCGCCCGATGTGCTGGCCACCGGGCTGGCCCTGGCCAAACGGTTGAAAAAAATCGCCGTGGTTTCGGCCAATGCCTTCGGCTTCATCGGCAACCGCATCTATGCCGCCTATCGGCGTCAATGCGAGTTCCTGCTCGAAGAGGGCGCGTCCCCCCAGCAGGTCGATGACGCGCTCCTCGCCTTCGGCTTTGCCATGGGACCGTTTGCCGTGGGCGATATGTCCGGGCTCGATATCGCCTGGCGCATGCGCCAGCGCCTTGCCGCTTCGCGCGATCCCCTCCATCGCTATGTGACCATTCCCGACAGGCTATGCGAAGCGGGCCGGCTCGGCCGCAAGACCAATGCCGGCTATTACCGCTACGATTCCGTAACCGGCGCGCGCGGGACCGATCCGGTGGTCGACGATCTGATCGCAGCGGCGCGGGCCGAAAAAGGCATCGTGCCGCGCATTATTTCCGACGACGAAATCCGTTCTCGCGCTCTTCTCGCCATGGTCAACGAGGCTTGTCTGCTCCTGGCCGAAGGCGTGGCCCAGCGCCCCGGCGATATCGACGTGGTGCTGGTCAATGGATACGGCTTCCCCAAGTGGGAAGGGGGCGTGGTCCATTGGGCCCGGATGCGCGGGCGACTGGCCCTCGAAACCGATCTCGACTGGCTGGGGCAGGTGAGCGGCCCCGGCTTCGTGCGCGGGGATGTCTGCCAGCTTCAGATTTGATAGGCCCGCTGGGCCGCATCCACGCCATTCTCAAACGCCGGGGCTTTTCATGACGCACAAATTGGCAGACCTGCCCGCAGTCCATGAGATCATCGACAGCGAAACCGGAAAGCTCTGCGTCTCCCGATATGGTCACGACGCCACGCTGAAAGCGGCCCGCGAGGCCATCGACGCCCTGCGCGGGCAGGTTCTGTGCGGTGGTGAGGCGCCCGGTTCGCGGGTGGAGGCCGCTCGCGCGGTCAGCGCCGCCATGGAGGCTGCGCTGGCCGCCGCCGACCAAACCCGCATGCGCCGAGTGTTCAATCTCACCGGCACGGTGCTGCACACCAATCTGGGGCGGGCGGTCTACGCCGAGGCGGCGGTACAGGCGGCCACCACCGCCATGCGCCATCCCCTGGCGCTCGAATATGATCTCGATGGCGGCCAGCGCGGGCAGCGCGACGATGCGGTGCAGGCGCTCGTCGCCGAAATCACCGGGGCCGAAGACGCCTGCGTCGTCAACAACAATGCTTCCGCCGTGCTGCTGGTGCTGGCCGCCTTGGCCGCGAACCGGGAGGCGGTGGTTTCGCGCGGCGAACTCATCGAAATCGGCGGCTCCTTCCGCATGCCCGAGATCATGGCCGGCGCCGGCGCCATATTGCGCGAGGTGGGCACCACCAACCGCACGCATCTGCGCGACTATGAAGCCGCCATCGGCCCCGATACGGCGCTGTTCCTCAAGGTCCATACCTCCAACTACAAGGTCGTCGGTTTCACCAAGGCGGTGGAGGGGGCCGAGCTGGCCGCGCTCGCCAAAAAGAGCGGTATTCCGCTGGTGGACGATCTGGGCTCAGGGGTTCTGGTCGATCTTTCCCGCTGGGGTCTCACCCGCGAGCGCACGGTGCAGGAGGCGCTGGACGAAGGGGCCGATCTCGTCACCTTCTCGGGCGACAAATTGCTCGGCGGTCCGCAGGCCGGATTCATCGCCGGCCGACGGGATCTGGTGCGCGCCTGCGCCAGCCACCCCCTCAAGCGCGCGCTGCGGCTCGACAAGGTGCGCCTCGCCGCGCTGGAGGCCACTCTCAAGCTCTACCGCGATCCCGAAACCCTCGCTACGCGCCTGCCCACGCTCCATATGCTGGCGCGGGGTGTCGAGGCGCTCCGAGCCCTGGCGGACGAGATCGCGCCGGCGCTGGCGGAAATCCTTGCTCCCGATTTTTCCGTCGAAATCGCCGAATGCCAGTCCCAGGTCGGCTCCGGCGCCCTGCCGCTCGATACCATCCCCAGCCTGGCCCTGCGCATTCCGGCGGGCAGCCAGGCCGACCGCCTCGCTTCCGCCTTCCGCCAACTGCCTATTCCCGTCATCGGCCGCATCGAGAAAGGCGCGCTGCTGCTCGATCTGCGCTGCCTCGACGATATTGCCGGGTTCCGTGCGCAGCTCTCCAGCCTTCATCACATAATTCGATAGCCCGTTCACCCTTGGGAACTGGCGAAATCATCACACTATTCCTATCAAAAGAGCCTGTAACCGGGCGAAGGATATAACAGAAATGGAACAGTTTGATGTGGTGGTGCTGGGGCAGGGTTATGCCGGTCTGAAGGCCGCCGAATTGGCCGCCGCCAGCGGGCTGCGCACGGCGAGCTTCGAGGGGGCGATGGCCGGCGGGTTGGTCATGAGCATCAACGAGCTCGATCCCGTGCCCGGCGGCGTCGCGACCTCGGGGGCGGAGCTGACCGGCGCCATGGCTATGGCCAATATGGATGGGGGCGTCGAGACCAAATTCGCCGCCGCCAGCGGGCTGCGCCGCGACGGCGAGGGCTGGATCGTTACCTCCGAGGAGGGCGACTGCCGCGCCGCCAATGTGATTCTGGCCACCGGCGCGCGCCTGCGCAAGCTGGGCGTTCCGGGCGAGGCCGAGCTGGCCGGGCGCGGCGTCTCCGAATGCGCCGATTGCGACGGGCCGCTCTATCAGGGCAAGGACGGCGTCATTGTCGGGGGCGGGGATTCGGCGTTCCAGGAGGCGCTGGCGCTGGCCCATTACGCCGCCAATGTCACCATCGTCATGCGCGGCGAGAGCCCCCGCGCCCGGGCCGATCTGGTTGCCGCCGTGGCTGCCGCCGCCAATATCTGCGTGCTGCCGCAGACCGAGGTGAGCGCCATTCTGGGCGACGCGCAGGCCGGGGTGACCGGCGTGCGCCTGCGCGATGCCGCTGGCGAACGCGTCCTCGATTGCGCCTCGGTCTTTGTCTTCATCGGGCTCGAAGCGCAGAGCCAGCTCCTGCCCGGCGAGGCCGGGCGCGATGCGGCGGGGGCCGTCCTCACCTCCCAAACCTGCGCCACCGACCTGCCGGGCCTGTGGGCTATCGGCGCGGTGCGCAGCGGCTTTGGCGGGCTCTTGTCCGATGCCGGGGACGATGCGGCGCGGGTCATCGCGGCGCTTTCATAAAGGGAAAATCCCATTGGCCAGCCAGGCAGCATCCACTTTCGAGCCGCTCCGCAACCGCCTTTTCCTTGCCTATTGGCTCACCGCGCTGGTGGCCAATTTCGGCTGGCTGATCCAGGTGGTGGGGGCTTCCTGGCTGATGACCTCGATCGAGGGCAGCCCCGAGCAGGTGGCGCTGGTGCAGACCTCGCTGGCCCTGCCGGTGATGCTGTTCTCGCTGCTGGCCGGCGCGGCGGCGGATAATTTCGGCCGCCAGCGCGTGGTCATGGTGGCGCAGGCGTTTTTGCTGGTCATTTCCATCGCCCTGGCGGTGTTTTCCTATTTCGGCTGGATGACGCCGTGGATCCTGCTGGGCTTCACCTTCCTGGTCGGCACCGGCAAGGCGATGAGCAATCCGGGCTGGCAGACCATGGTCAACGAGTTCATGCCGCGCGAGCAATTGCCCGCCGCCATCGCGCTCAACAGCGTCGGCTTCAACATGGCGCGCAGCGTCGGCCCCATGGTGGGCGGCATCATCGTGGGGGCGGCGGGGGCCTTTGCCGCCTTTCTCATCAACGCCCTGAGCAATGTCGGCATGCTGCTGGTGCTGTTTCGCTGGAAGGGCGAGGATCGCGCGCAGACCCTGCCGCGCGAATCGCTGGGCTCGGCGATGATGGCGGGCATCCGCTACGTCGCCATGTCGCCCCATATCCTCTTGGTCATGCTGCGGGGCGGCATTTTCAACTTTGCCGCCATCTCGATCACCGCGCTTTTGCCGCTGACGGCCCGCGACCTGCTCGGGGGCGGCCCGCAGACCTATGGGCTGCTGCTGGGCGCGTTCGGCATCGGCGCCATTGCGGGGGCGATGGGCTCGGGCCGCCTGCGGCTGCTCTTCTCTTTCGAGGGGCTGACGCGGCTCGGATTTGTCGGCTTCGGCGGCGGCGTGTTGCTGGTGGTGGTCAATGTCCACGTCGTCCTCTCTGTCATCGGGGTGGCGCTGTGCGGGGCGAGCTGGCTCCTCACCCTGTCGGGCCTTACCGCCAATGTGCAGATGAGTTCGCCGCGCTGGGTGGTCAGCCGCTGCCATGCGCTGTTCCAGACGGCCTGTTTCGGCGGCAACGCGCTGGGCAGCTTCGTCTGGGGCGTCCTGGCGGCCAATATCGGGCTGGCCGGCTCGCTGGCGCTGTCGGCGCTGGCCCTGCTGCTGGGCGCGCTGGTCGGGTTGCGCTTTCCCCTCCAGGAACTCGACATGCTGGCCGTTGACCCGCATGGAACCTCCTGGACCGGCCCCGATATCGCGCTCGACGTGCTGCCGCGCAGCGGCCCCATCCTGACCATGGTGGAATATGTCATTGCGCAGGAAAACGAGCCCGCCTTCCTCGCCGCCATGGCGGAGCGCCGCCGGGTGCGTATCCGCAACGGGGCCCGGCGCTGGGGGCTGGCGCGGGACATGGTGCGGCCGCAATGCTGGATCGAGCATTATCAAACCCCCACCTGGGTGGAAACGGAGCGGCTGCATGAGCGCCGGACCAAGGCCGATGCCGATCTGGCCGACCTGATCCGGGGGCTGCATCAGGGCCCGGAGCGCCCGGCGATCCGCTATTGCCTCGACAGGCAGGCCGGCTGGTTCCGTCCCGACGATCCCAACATGCCCGGCGACATCAATCCCTAGCCGGGTTGTGGCCGGCCCGCTTTTGTGAGCCGGCGGTGCTGAATTGTGATGAAGCCCTGTTCGGGTGGGCACATCTGCCCCATAGTTTCCCGAAGACGACAGGGCGGCGCCCGGCAGGGGCGCCAGTACGGCGTGGAGGAAAAATGACATATTCGGAACAGGCGATCGCTACCCTGCGGGAAAAGGGACGCTTCGAGCCCCAGCCCCATGCTGAAGCCGGCATCGTCGCGGATTTGCGGCGGGATAACGTCATCGTTCATATCGGCAAGCCCGTCGGATCGGTCACCGGCTGGGTTGGTCCGGTGTTCTGGCAGGTCTGGGTCGAGCCCTATCAGGCCGGCGGGCGCGTGTTCACCCGGGTCGACCGGGGTGAGCGGCAGGAGCTTCTGCTCGATGCTGAACTGGCCTTGCCCGATCTGCTGGCGGCGGCCAAGGATCGCATCGTCGCGGCGGCGAACGAGCACAGGCTGGCGCAGTTGCAGGCGGCGGAAGCCCGCCTCTCCGCCTTGCAGGCTGCGGCGGCCATCGGCGCGGACCGCGCCTGAAATTTGCCGGCCATCGGCGTTGCTTATGCGCTGGCGGCCGGCACGGATGGAAGAGAAACGTTCCCGGTGGGGCGCCCGGACTTCAAATCCGGTGGGAGGTGCCTGTGCATCTCCGGTGGGTTCGACTCCTGCCTCTTCCGCCAAACCTTGCCTTGCCCGGTCGGCCGGATGCTTTGAGCGGGCCGTGCCTTCGCCGGCATGCCCTTCGCTCGGTTCTGCGGGGCTTAGGGTGCCGTCTGGGGTGGCGGCAATAGCATAAATTTATAGCGACGATGACGCTTCGAATTTTTCTTCCCTGGGTTTGCTGCGTAAGCGTCTGGCAAGGCCGATGCTCGGGCGGGTTTCCGGCTGCGGTCACAGGATGAGGATACGGACATGGTTGAGCCCTGCCACGACATCGCGCATCTGGCGCATGTGGAATTGCTGACGGATCGCTTCGAGGACAGTCTCGATTTCTTCACCCGCGTCTATGGGCTTTCGGTCAGCGCGCAGACGCCGGGCGTCGCCTATCTGCGCGGCTTCGACGACTACGAGTTTCACAGCCTCAAGCTCACGGCGGCGGACACCACCGGCATCGGCCATGTGGCCTATCGCGCCACCTCGCCCGAGGCGCTGGAGCGGCGGGTGGCCGCCATTGAAAAGCTGGGCGGCGGCATCGGCTGGGTGGATGGCGACGAGGGCCATGGCCGCGCCTATCGTTTCCACGATCCCGATGGCCATGTCTTCGAGATCTATTATGACACGCGCCGCGCCGAGCCGGGCGACGGCGAAAAGGCGGCGCTCAAGAACATCGCCAGCCGCTATCACGGGCGCGGCGTCTGCGTGCGCCGCATCGACCATCTCA
>NZ_JAUCDN010000035.1:0-16929 GCF_034675085.1 Devosia sp. | reverse complement strand
CACCAGCTCATCTCCAACCCTCTGCACTATACGGGCTCCACCCGCGCCCGGCACATCCTGGAAAACTGGACCGAAATGCGGCCCAGATTCGTCAAGGTGATGCCGGTCGAGTACCGCCGCGCCATCCTCGAGATGGAAAGAAAGCGCGCCTCGGGCACGCATGTGGCGGCCGAGTAAGGGAGGACGACATGGGTAAGGTAACAGGCTTTCTGGAAATCGACCGCGAGGAACCGCGCTATGAGCCGGCTTCCGACCGTATCCGCCATTTCGGCGAATTCACCATTCCGCTCTCCGAGAGCCGGGTGACCGACCAGGCCGCCCGCTGCATGGATTGCGGCGTGCCCTATTGCCATGGCGATACGGGCTGTCCGGTCAACAACCAGATCCCGGACTGGAACGACCTCGTCTACAATGGCAACTGGGAAGAGGCGGCGCGCAACCTGCACTCCACCAACAACTTCCCCGAATTCACCGGCCGCATCTGCCCCGCGCCCTGCGAGGAAGCCTGCACGCTCAATCTCGAGGACGTGCCGGTGGCCATCAAGACGGTGGAACAGGCCATTGCCGACAAGGCCATCCGCTCGGGCTGGATCAGGCCGCAGCCGGCGACACACCGCACCGGCAAAAAGGTGGCCATTATCGGCTCCGGCCCGGCCGGGCTCGCCGCTGCCCAACAACTGGCCCGCGCCGGCCACGAGGTTCACGTCTATGAGCGCGAGCCCAAGGCCGGGGGCCTGCTGCGCTACGGCATTCCCGACTTCAAGATGGAAAAGGACCATATCGACTTCCGCGTCGGCCAGATGGAGGCCGAGGGCGTCACTTTCCACTATGGCGTCAATGTCGGAGTGACGACGCCTCTTGCAGAATTGCAGCGCTGGCATGACGCCGTGCTGCTCTGCGGCGGCTCGGAAACGCCGCGCCCGGTGGATGTTGAAGGGGTGGGGTTTGCCGGTGTGCATTTCGCCATGCCCTTCCTCATCCAGCAGAACCGGCGCCTCGGCGGCGAGGACATCTCCGGCCAAGCCCCCCTCACCGCCGCCGGCCGGCATGTGGTGGTGGTGGGCGGCGGCGACACCGCCAGCGACTGCGTCGGCACCTCGTTCCGCCAGGGCGCCGTGGCCGTCACCCAGCTCGACGTGCGCCCCATGCCGCCGCAGATGGAGAACAAGCTCGCCAACTGGCCCAACTGGCCGGTCAAGATGCGCACCTCGTCCAGCCAGGCCGAAGGCGCCATCCGCGAATTTTCCGCCGGCACCATGAAAATCCTCGGCAATGCCGCCGGCGAGGTGATCGGGGTGGAATGTGCCCGCGTCGACCGCCAGCGCCAACCCATCGAGGGCAGCGAATTCATCATCAAGGCCGATCTGGTGCTCCTGGCCATCGGCTTCGCCCACCCCATCCATGAGGGCATGCTGGCCGAACTGGGCGCCGATCTCGACCGGCGGGGCAATCTCTTCGCCGATACGCTGAGCTACCGCACCACGGTGCCGGGCGTCTATGCCGCGGGCGACATGCGCCGGGGCCAGTCGCTGGTGGTCTGGGCCATCCGCGAGGGCCGCCAGGCTGCCCGCGCCATCGACATCGACCTGATGGGCCGCACCGATCTGCCGCGCTGAACTGCCTCTGCCTCGCCCTCTCGGGGGCGGGGCATTGCCCAGGGCGGGGAAATCTGGCTAGAAACGCCTGCATCTCCCGGCAGGATTCCCCATGACCCAAAAACCCTATGTCGTCGATGAACTGATTTCGGCCAAGGCCGTCGCCGCGCGCGTCGAGGCGCTGGCCAAGGAGATTTCGGCCTATTATGCCGATACCGACAAGCTGGTGGTGGTGGGGCTTCTGCGCGGCTCCTTCATCTTCATCGCCGATCTGGTGCGCGAGCTGAACCTGCCGGTGGAGGTGGATTTCCTCGAGGCCTCATCCTATGGCAACGCCATGGAATCAAGCCGGGAAGTGCGGATTTTGAAGGATCTGCGCGGCGAGATCGCCGGACGCGACGTGCTGGTGGTGGAGGACATCATCGACACCGGCCACACGCTCAAGCATGTGCTGGAAATTCTCGAGACGCGCCATCCCCGCCGCATGGAGGTCTGCGCCCTGCTCAACAAGCCCAGCCGCCGCGAAACCGAGATCGCCGCCCGCTGGATCGGCTTCGACATTCCCGACGAATTCGTCGTCGGCTATGGCATCGACTATGCCCAGCGCAACCGCAACCTGCCCCATATCGGGGCGGTGCGATTTATTGACGGCTAAAACTCCAGCTCCTCGCGGGCCGGATCGATGCCGACCCCGAAGGCGTCGGCGCGGCCCACCGGGGCGCTGACCAATTGTTCGAGCGTGAAGGGCGGCTCGGCCCCGCCCGGCGCATCCGCCGTCAGCAGGTCGCCCGCCCGCGCCGGCACCCGGCTGATGGGAATGACGGCCCCCGCCACCTCCAGCAGTCGCGTCTGGCCCAGCCCCTGATAGGGCGGGCGCAGCATGGCGCCGGCATCGGTGCCCGCCAGGGGATCGGCCACCGCCACCTGAATGCCCCCGCCCCGATAGAAGCGGCTGATGGTCTGGCTGAGATAGAAGGCGATCTTGTCCGAGCCTGCGGCGGAAAAATGAATGCCGTCGCCTTTGCGCATCGACGCCGTCTGGCCGTTTACATCCGGCCCCTGCGATGAATATCTGCCGTCCTCGCCCAGGAAGCGCTCGTAGATATCGAGAAATTCCGCCCCGCCCGAAAAGCTGGCCATGCGATGGATATTGCTGATCTGGCTGATCGCGGCGGAATAGTCGGATTTGGACATAGGCGGCAACCCCACCCAGATCACCGGCTTGCCCGCCGCTCGCAGCTTGGCCAGAAAGGTGCTGATGCGCGCCTGATAGGCGGCGATCCAGGGCTCGCTGAGCGCCGGATAGGTCTTGCCATCGACCCGGATTTCCTGCCGGTCGTTGATGCCGATGATGACAATGGCCAGATCGAAGCTGTCGGCCGCGATCTGCTGGTCTATGGCCTTGATCCAGTCGAAATAATCGTCGCGCACGAAGCCCGAGGAACTGACGCCCTGGTCGATGACCGCCAGATGCGTATCCTCGGCATAGAACCGCTCCAGCGCACGGCTGAGGTCAATGGCCAGCGAATCCCCGAAAACGGCGAGGCGGGTGGCGTCTTCGGCCTTGGTCACCTGCGGCTTGGGCGGCGGCAGGGAAGCGGCCGGGGCCCGCTGCTGCGTCCTTTGCTGGGGCGCCTGCACCGGGGCAGCCGGCTCGGGCGGGCCGAAAAGCAGGTCGAACAGCGTCCGCCGCTTCTGCTCCTGGGCGATGAGCACCGTCTCGCGGTCCTGCGCGAAAGCAGGCGCCATCTCGCCAAGGACGAGAAGACCGGCCAGAAGGACGAGGGCAAGACGGATCATGGCACTTCCGCGCAACATCGCCCCCTCCCTAGCAAAACCACTCCCCAAGCGCCACTGCCTCGCCGCGACGTGAGCGGCGGGAGCCGCCCGCTCAGCGGTTGCGCCGCATCAGATATTGCTCCCAGGCATAGGCGGAGGCGACGATCTCCCGCAGGTCGTCATGCTGCGGCGTCCAGCCCAGCAGCTGGCGCACCTTCTCGCCGGTCGCCGTGATCGAGGCAGGATCGCCCGCCCGGCGCGGCCCTTCCTCGGCGCGAAAAACGACACCCGAGACGGAGCGGACCGTATCGACCACCTCCCGCACCGAATAGCCCTGCCCATAGGCGCAATTGAGCGTAGTGCTCTCGCCCCCGCCGCGCAGATGCTTGAGCAAAAGCGCGTGGGCGGCGATGAGGTCGGTCACGTGGATATAGTCGCGCACGCAGGTGCCGTCGGGGGTTTCGTAATCGGTGCCGAAAATATCCATCTTGGCGCGCTGGCCCAGCGCGGCCTGGCAGGCGACCTTGATCAGATGGGTGGCCATGGGCGTCGACTGGCCGCTGCGTCCCTGCGGATCGGCGCCCGCGACGTTGAAATAGCGCAAGACGCCATAGGTCAGATCGTGGGCCGCGGCCACGTCGGCCAGCATCCACTCGGTCATCAGCTTGGAGCGGCCATAAGGCGACATGGGATGAAGCGGCGTCGTCTCCACCACCGGTGCGAGCCCGGTCATGCCGTAGACGGCGGCGGTGGAGGAAAAGATGAAATGCTTCACCCCGCCCCGGACCGCAGCCTCGATCAGGTTGCGCGAGGTGGCGGTGTTGTTGGCGTAGTATTTGAGCGGATCGGTGACCGATTCCGGCACCACGATGGAGCCGGCGAAATGCACGATCTCGGTGATGGCGTGCTTGTCGATCAGCCTGAGCACCAATTCGATATCGCCGGCATTTCCGGGCTCGAAAAGAGCGCGCCCGTCCACGGCCCAGTCAAAGCCGGTGACCAGATTGTCGAGCACCACCACCTTCTCCCCGGCATCGGCCAGGTTGAGCACCATGTGGCTGCCGATATAGCCCGCGCCCCCGGTCACCAGCACGCTCATGGGTTAACTCCGTATTTTTAAAAGCCTTATTCCTTATGATGATATTTGCCAGAGGTTGAGATAGCTTTACATGGACTAAAAATGGAGTGTGCCTTGAAGCGCGTCAGAACAGCCGTATTTCCCGTCGCCGGGCTGGGAACCCGTTTCCTGCCCGCCACCAAGGCGCTGCCCAAGGAAATGCTGACCGTGGTCGACCGCCCGCTGATCCAATATGCGGTGGATGAGGCGCGCGAGGCCGGCATCGAGCATTTCGTCTTCGTGACCGGCCGCAACAAGGGCGTCATCGAAGATCATTTCGACCGCCAGTTCGAGCTGGAAACCACTTTGGAAGCGCGCGGCAAGACCCACGCGCTGGCCGAATTGCGCAAGGACCTGCCTTCGGCGGGGCGCACCAGCTTCACCCGCCAGCAGGAACCGCTGGGCCTCGGGCACGCCGTCTGGTGCGCACGCGATATCGTGGGCGACAACCCCTTCGCGCTGCTGTTGCCCGACATGCTGTTTCGCGGCCAGCCGGGCGTGCTCAAGCAGATGATGGACACCTATGAACAGACCGGCGGCAATGTGATCGCCGTCGAAGAGGTGCCGCCCGCCGATATTTCCTCCTATGGCGTCGTCGCCCGCGGCGAGGGCCCCGACAACAGCTTTGCCATCACCGACATGGTGGAAAAGCCTAGGCGCGAGGACGCCCCGTCCAACCTCATCATTTCGGGCCGCTATATCCTGCAGCCGGAAATCTTCGGGCTGCTGGCCAACCAGACGCGCGGCGCGGGCGGAGAAATCCAGATCACCGACGGCATGAAGGCGCTGCTCAAGGACCAGGCCTTCACCGGCGTCAAATATCGCGGCCAGAGCTTCGACTGCGGCTCCAAGATCGGCTTTCTCACCGCCAATGTGGTCTATGCGCTGGATCGCGAGGACATCAAGGACGGCTTTCTCACCGAACTCAAGAAGCTCAATCTCGAAGCGCGGCTATAGCCACCCCGGTCAGCGCGAGACGGTGACGCCCATGGTGACCCGGTGGGCGTCCTGCACGCCATTGCGGCTGCTTTCGGCATAGGCATAGTCGTAATCGGCGGTGACGGCGGTGTGGGCATTGACCTTGTAGTCGGCGCCCACGCGCCAGCCATGGCCGGTTTCCGTGTCGGGGCTGCCGGCAAAGCGCGCCGTGTTCCAATCCAGCCCCGCCCGCAGCGCCAGCCAGGAATTGACCTTGTAGTCGAGGCTGGCATTGGCGGCATGGGAGATGCGGGCCGCGCCCGCCCTATCCGGCCCGGTGGGCGCCAGCGTGGTGGCGAAGCCGGCGCCGAAGCGCCAGGTGGCATCGGGCGCATAGATAATCTGCGCGTCGTAAAGCTGGCTGGTGACCTCCTCCAGCCCCGCTGCATCGAACCGGCGCAGGCCCAGCCCGGTCGAAGCCGTAGCCTCCAGCCCGCTGTTCCAGCGGCCGGTGACGCCGCCACGAAGGCTCGTATTGGTGGCATCCAGGCGCGGCCCCGCCAGCGGAGCATTGTCGAAGACATCGCGTCCCAGCCCCGCCACGGCGAACACTTCCAGGATCGGGGTGATCTGGTAGCCGACGCGCAGCTCGGCATCATAGGCGGTATAGTTCTGCCGCCAATTGTCGACCAGCGCGCCGCTGTCGAGCATGGTCGGGCCATAGACGGTGCGGGCCAGACCCCCGGTCAGCCCGATATTGAGCTTGCCGAACCGGCGCGTCACGCCCAGTTCGCCGCCACCGCTGACGCTGCGCGCGGGAGAGGCGACATTGCTGGCGATGCCGGGCGTGCCGGCCACGCCCTGGCTCACGGTGAAATCGCCCGAGCCGACAAGACGCGTGTCCCTGTCCAGATCATAGCCGGCTTCCAGCCCCAGCCGCAGGCCGGTGACGCTGATCTGGCCATCACTATTGGGGCGGGTGACCTCGGCATCAGCATCGAGCCTGACGGCGGCGCGCGTGCCGACATGCTCGAGGCTGATTTTGGGCGCCAGCCTTGTATCGAAGCGCTCGCCGCTGCTGGCGCGGCTATAGCTGCCGCGCAACGCCACCGACCAGTCGACATCGAAGAAGGGATCATAGGGCTCGCGCAACCCGGCATCGCCGAGCGGAACCGGAGCTTCGGGGTAGACGCCGGGCAGCAGGCGCTCGCCATCGGCGCCCCCGGCCAGCGCCGGAACGGCAAGGCAAAGCGCCTGGAGCGCCACCGCCCCCGCCAGAATATGCCGCCAAGCCTGGGACAAAACCTGCTCCGCCGAACCCATGGAAATGGGCTGCCGCAGGGCGCCCAATCACGCGCCAATCCTTTCAGCTTATGGTTAAGGAACCCTTTTTGGCCGGGCGCGGCTCACTCCGTCGCGACCGGCTCCACCCGGAGCACCGGGCCATCCCCACCCACCACGCGAACCCTTTGGCCCGCCGGCATGTCGGGCCCGGAAATGCGCCAGATGGTGTCGCCCAGCGCCAGCCGGCCCACGCCCTGGGCGATGGGCTGGTCGAGCACGCCCTCGCGG
This sequence comes from Devosia sp., assembly GCF_034675085.1. Lineage (GTDB taxonomy): Bacteria > Pseudomonadota > Alphaproteobacteria > Rhizobiales > Devosiaceae > Devosia. The sequence goes on along the minus strand of NZ_JAUCDN010000035.1, from coordinate 9,948 downwards.
CCCACCAATTGGGCCATGCGGCGGTTGAGCAGCGGCCTGTCGGTGCCTTCGTCGGGGCGATGACGGGCAAAGCGCACCCACACCGTAATGGAAACCAGCGACAGCGCCCCGAAGATGAGCCAGAGCCATGGCCAGTCGATCGGCTGCACGAAGGCGATGAGCCCGGTGCAGATGCCGGCAATGCCCATCCACAAAAGGAACCCGCCCGGCACCACCAGCTCCAGCGCCAGCAGCACCAGGCCGGCCACCACCCAGGCCCAGGGACCGATGCCGGCGATGAGCGCGAGGAGCTGCATGGGGTCAGCCCTGGCCGCTGCTGGGCACCCGGCCCGAACGGGGCGGGTTGGCGGCGCCGGACCCGAAGGTTTCGCGGGCGATTTCGGCGATGCCGCCGATGGAGCCGATGACGCTGGCCGCCTCGACCGGCAGCATCAGCACCTTCTGATTGGGCGAGGTCGCCAGCCCTTCCAGCGCCTTGATGTAATTATTGGCAACGAAATAGTTGATCGCCTGCACATTGCCGGCCGAAATGGCCTCGGACACGAGCCTGGTGGCCGCCGCCTCGGCCTCGGCGGCGCGTTCGCGCGCTTCGGCGTCGCGGAAGGCGGCTTCCTTGCGGCCCTCGGCTTCCAGAACCTGCGCCTGCTTTTCACCCTCGGCCTTGAGGATGGCGGCCTGCCGGCGCCCTTCGGCCTCGAGGATGGTGGCGCGCTTCTCGCGCTCGGCTTTCATCTGCCGGCCCATCGATTCCACCAGATCCTTGGGCGGGTCGATATCCTTGATCTCGATGCGGGTGATCTTGACGCCCCAGGGGGCGACGGCGGTATCGACCACGCGCAGCACCCTGTCATTGATCTCGTCGCGATGGCTGAGCAGCTCGTCCAGATCCATCGAGCCCATGACCGAGCGGATATTGGTCATGGTGAGGTTGAGGATGGCGTTTTCCAGATGCGCCACCTCATAGGCGGCCGAAGCGGCGTCCATGATCTGGTAGAAGGTGACGCCATTGGCGGTGACCGTGGCGTTGTCGCGGGTGATGACCTCCTGGTGCGGCACGTCGAGCACCTGTTCCATCACGTTCAGCTTTCTGCCGATGGTGTCGATGAACGGCACGATCAGGTTGAGGCCGGGCTTGAGCGTGCGGGTATATTTGCCGAAGCGCTCGATGGTGAAATTATAGCCCTGCGGCACCGTCTTGGCGCCGGCGAACAGCACCAGAAGCGCCAGAACCCCGATCCCGATCAGCGTGACGCTGAACCCGTCCAGCCCGAAAACGTCCATCATGTCCATCCTGATTCTGTTTGCCCGCTTTCCGGCCGAACATAGGGGCCGCCCCGGCCGCGCGCAACGGCGCGATCAGGGCATGGGCACGTTGATGCGCCGGTCGATGGTCAGGGTTATGGCGATGACGACAAAGGCGAAAATCACCATGCCCAGCGCGATGATATGCGCCTCGCCCCATTGCAGGCGCTCGACATAATCGTAAAGCGCGATGGCGATGACCTTGGTCTGGCCCGGAATATTGCCGCCGATCATCAGCACCACGCCGAATTCGCCCACCGTATGGGCGAAGGTCATCACCGCCCCCGTGATATAGCCGGGCCGGGCCAGCGGCACGGCCACGCGCCAGAAACGCTGCCAGTCGGATGCCCCCAGGCTCGAGGCCACCTCCAGCGCGTCATTGCCTATGGCGCCAAAACCATTGCGCAGCGGCTGCACCATGAAGGGCAGCGAATAAAAGAACGAGCCGATGACCAGCCCGGTGAAGGAAAAGGCCAGGGTGCGACCGCCCCAGAGCGAGGCGATCCAGCCGCCCGGCCCGCCGGGGCCGAGCGCGATGAGCAGGTAGAAGCCGAGGACGGTGGGCGGCAGCACCAGCGGCATGGACACCACCGCCCCCACCATCTCGCGATAGCGGCTCTTGCTGCGCGCCAGCCACCAGGCGATGGGCGTGCCGGCCAGCAGCAGGATCAGCGTATTGATCGCGGCCAGCGTCAGCGTCAGGCTGACGGGGGTCCAGATCTCCTCGAGCCGCATGAACCTCGCCCGTTATTCGACGACGTAGCCGGCCGCCTCGATCACCGCGACGGCCTTGTCGCTGCGCAGGAAATCGACATAGGCCTGCGCCGCCGGATTGGCCTCGCCGGTCTTGAGCAGCACCGCATCCTGGCGGATCGGCTCGAAAAGCTCGGCCGGCACGATCCAGACGCCGGATTTGCCCACCACCTGGCTGGCGGCGACGAACCCGAGCTCGGCATTGCCGCTCTCGACGAATTGCAGCGTCTGGGAGATGTTCTCGCCGGTCACCAGCTTGGGGGTGACGGCATCGACCAGACCCAGGGCGGTAAGCGTCTCGACAGCCGCCCGGCCATAGGGCGCGGTCTCGGGATCGGCGATGGCGAGCTTGTCGAACCCGCCGCCCTCGAGCGCCGCCTTGCCGTCGGCCAGGTCCAGCGAGGTGCTGTAAAGCGCAAGCGCGCCAATGGCATAGGTGAAGACCGAACCCTCAACGCCCAGCCCGTCGGCCACGGCCTTGGAGGGGCGCTCATCATCGGCGGCCAGCAGCACCTCGAAGGGCGCGCCCTGGGTGATCTGGGTATAGAGCTGGCCGGTGGCGCCGAAGCTGTAGACCACGTCATGGCCGGTTTCGGCCTTGAAGATCGGGGCCAGCTCTTCGGCCACCTTGGTGAAATTGGCCGCAACAGCGACACTGACCTGATCCGCCTGGGCGGTGGACGCTATGAGCACCATGAGCAGGGAACCCAGCACGACGCGCTTCATCGTCAACTCCGATATGTTTTCAAAACCATATCGGTTGTGGCAAAGCGCTCGGGGTGGCGCAAGCGATATTTCCGTCAGGAGAGATCGAATTTCTCCCGCAAAAGCGCCACGTCGCCGGCGATGGCGGCCCGGGTGGCCTGCTGCATGGCGCGATAGCGTGCCAGCACCAGCCGTCCCGCCTCGGTCAGATGCGCGCCGCCCTGATCGGCCCCGCCGCGGCTGGAGGCCACCAGCGTCACGCCAAACCCCTGGTTGAGCGCCTGCACCAGTCCCCAGGCGCGCTTGTAGCTCATGCCCATGGCCTTGCCGGCGGCGGAGATGGAGCCGGTCGTCTCGATCAGTTCCATCAGGTCGGCCCGGCCGGGGCCGATATAGGCCGACTCCCCGAGCACGACCCGCAAATGCCCCAGCCCGTCGGCAGGAACCCCGGCCATCCCGGCTAGCCGCGCAGCGCGCTGGCCTCGCGCGCCAGCGCCTCGATGCGGCCCCAGTCGCCCGCCTCGACGGCGTCGGCCGGCATGATCCAGCTGCCGCCCACGCAGATGACGTTGGGAAGGGCCAGAGAGGTTTTTGCCTTGGCCGCATCGATGCCGCCGGTGGGGCAGAAGGTGATGTCCGAAAGGGGCGAGGCGAAAGCCTTGAGCACCGGCGCACCGCCATTGGCCTCGGCGGGGAAGAATTTGAGGAAGCTGTAGCCGCGCTCGGCCGCCGTCATCGCCTCGCTGGGCGTGGCAATGCCCGGCAGCAGGGGAATGCCGATATCGTCGGCGGCGTCGAGAATGCGCGGGGAGATGCCCGGCGACACCATGAAGCGGCAGCCGGCATCGACCGACTGCTTCATGTGCTGGGGGCTGCGCACCGTGCCCGAGCCGACGATGGCGCCGGACACCTTGCCCATCTCCTCCATCACCCGGATCGCGTTGGGGGTGCGCAACGTCACCTCCAGAATGGGCAATCCACCGGCCACCAGCGCTTCGGCCAGCGGCCGGGCCTTGGAGACATCGTCGAGGATGATGACCGGCACCACCGGGGCAAGCGAGAGGATGGAGCGGATGGCGGCGGCATCTTGCGGCATGGTGTGTCCTCGTCAAAAGCGGTGCGGCAAGGGTTAGGGCGCAAGCCCAAGGACCGCAAGCAGTTTCATCGCCCTATCCAGTATAGCGGCGCGCGGCGAAGCGGGGATTGCCGCTCACGCGCCGGCAAGGAAGATGTGGTGCCGGTGAAAGGCCAGTGCCTGCGGATCGGGGTGGGTGAGAGGATTGTCGGGCACGCGAAGCCGCCCTTGCGGGTTTAGCCGCTCAAGCAGTTCGGGGTCGATGCGACTCAGATCGGCCAGCAGTTCCAGTCCCGGCCCCACCGCCAGATGCCCACGATGAAAGGCATTGGCGGCGGCGGGAGACAGGCAGAGGAAATTGCTCACATGCAGCGCGCCGCCGGCCACGAGCGGGCGGATGGCGACGATCTCCAATGTATCGTGCAGCAGGCCCTCGGCAGGTGCAAAACGCTCGCCGGTCATGGCACAGGCATGGCCATATTGGCTTATTATGCTGGCATAAAGCTCCCGCAACATCTCGAAAGAGGGAGAGGGTTCAGGCGTGGGTTCAAAGGCAGTGCCAGCCTCTGCGAGGAATTTCTTCCAGTAGAGCAGATCGCCCGGATCGTTCTCGTTCGCCCCCATGCCATGCTCCCTGCGCCAGAATAGGGGAAACACTATGAGGGTTTTCACTTGTGTCAAATTCCGGGGCCGGACTGGCGCAGGCAGGAACACAGTATAGGGGACGATCGGGCGACGGGGATAAGCCCCGCGTCGCCCTATTCGGTCAGCAGATAGTCCGCCAGCGCCTCCAGATCCGGATCGGCCCAGTGCGAGGTGGATTCGGCGATGACTTCGCCCATGGTGCCGCCAAGCACGTCGAAGCGCGGGGTGAAGCCGTCGCGCAGGGTTTGCACAAGGGTTTCAGCGTCATAGCCCTTTTCGCGCAATGAAGCGGCGGTGAGCGCCGGCGCCCGCCCGCCGGGGCCGCCGGGCGAGCCGGTGAAGGCCTTGTCCCATTCCAGCGCCCCCAGCGCGTTGCGCGGCGTATGGCAGGCGACGCAATGGGCCGGGCCGTAAGCGAGGTATTTGCCGCGATTATAGCCTTCCGATTTTTCCGGATCGGGGGCGAAGCGGGCCGGCGAGAAGAACAGCGCCTGCCAGCCGGCCATCAGGGGGCGGATATTGAACGGAAAGGCGATGGCATCGGGCGCGGCGGGGGTGGAAACCGGCTCGGTGGCCTGGAGCGCGGCATAGAGGTCGGCAATCTCCTGGTCGCTCATAAGCGTATAGTTTTCATAGGGAAAAACCGGGTAGAGCGGCCCCTGCGGCCCCCGGCCATTGCTCATCGCCTCGGAAAACTGCGCCAGCGTCCAGCGCCCGATCCCGGCATCGGGATCGGCGGTGATATTGGGCGGAACGAAGGTGCCGTAGGGGGTTTGCAGACCGGCGCCGCCGGCCAGCAAGGCCCCCTTATTGGCGGTATCGGTGTGGCAGGCCACGCATCCGCCCAGCCGGATGAGGTCATTGCCGCGCGCGACATCGCCGACCAGGGTCAGATCGCGCGCCGGGCCGGAGACCGGGCGCAAGAGGAAAACAGCCGCCCCGGCGGCGAGGATAACGAGAATCGCAAGGGCGAAAAGGCGCTTCTTCATCGGCGTCTCCGGCGGATTTCGATGCATCTGAGCAGAGGGACGCCCCCTACGGGAAATCAACACCTTGCGAGCCGGAACCGCGTTAACGCCGCTTCGCATGAAGGGCTCTTGGTTAGCAGACTGTTATCGCGTCGCGTCCCCTCAGGGCGCATTTCAGTGGCGCGAAAGCACCGCATCGACCTCTGCCCGGCTGGGCGGAACGCAGCCCTTATGGGCGCAATTGAGCCCGGCCACCACGGCGCCGAAGCGCAGGGTGCGCACCAGGGCCGCCTCGTCGAGCAGGCCGAGCCGCCCCGGAGCCAGCGCGCCGGTCTCGCCCAGCCAGGTGAGGATGCCGGCCATAAGGCTGTCGCCCGCCCCCACAGTATCGCCGAACACCGGGGGGGCGTAGATATCTGCCCGGCCGCGCGCCGCGCGCGAAAACGCCAGCGAGCCCGATTCGCCCAGGGTCACCACCACCAGTTCGCAATTGGGGCGCTCGAGCAGCGCGCCGGCATATTCGGCGATGGTCAGGTGCGGTGCGAGCCAGGCATGGTCCTCCTCGGACAGCTTGACCAGATGCGCCCGGTCAAGGAACCGGTCGAGCCGCTCGCGATAGCCGGCTTCGTCCTCGATGAGCTTCTCGCGGACATTGATGTCGATGGAAACGGTGGCCCCGCGCCCCAGCGCCGTCTCGACCACGTCGAGCCAGACCGAGGCATCGTCCTCCAGGATCGGGCAGAAGCCGCCGATCTGGTAGAGCTGCACCTGCTGCGGCAGGGCGGCAAGCAGCCCCTCGCGGGTAAAGGCGCGGTCGGCCCCGCGCTCGAAGACATAACTGGCCTGCATCCGCTCGTTGAAGGTGACGATGGCCTTGGTCGTGGGCGCGGCGACGCGCTCATCCAGCAGCACCGCCACGCCGGCCGCCGCCAGCGGGGCCAGCAGCAGGTCGCCATAGTCATCCTGGCTGATGGGGCAGAGGAACCCCGCCTCGTTGCCCAGCTTGGCCAGGGCGATGGCGCAATTGAAGGGCGAGCCGCCGGCCAGCGCCATGCGCTCGGCATCAGCTGCCGCCGAAACCGGCACCAGATCGATGAGGCTCTCGCCACCCACCACGAACATTGCGCGCTTCCCCGCTTCTTTCCGGCCATCGTTCTGGCCGGCAGCGACATAGCATCTCGCCCCGCCCCCTGACCAGCGGCGCGAATATTTTCACCGCAGCGCGGATTAAACCGGGCCCCGGCGTGTTGATGCTGTCGAGGGCCGGTCCCCCGGCCCCGCAACAGCGAGGAGACTTCCCATGATGTTCCGATCCATGCTGGCCGGCGCCGCGGCGCTGATGCTGCTGGCCACCCCGGCTCTGGCCGCCGATTATCTCGGCGGCGCCGTCAAATCCACCGATATCGGCGGCAAGATGGTGCTGACCGACGCCAATGGCCTGTCGCTCTATACCTTCGACAAGGACACCAGGGGCGACGGCAAGAGCGTGTGCAATGACGACTGCGCCGGCAAATGGCCCCCGCTCATGGCCGAGGCGGGGTCCGCCGCCGAAGGCGACTTCACCCTGGTCACCCGCGATGACGGCAGCACCATGTGGGCCTATAAGGGCTGGCCGCTCTATTATTGGTATGAGGACATAGCGCCCGGCGACATCAAGGGCGACGGCGTCGGCGGCGTCTGGCACCTTGCCATCGAATAGTAGCGGGCGGAGGGTCCATGGATCCGTTTCTCGACCAGCTCGAAGACTGCGTGCCGGCCCTGCGGCGCTACGCAAGGGCGCTGACGCGCGACGCCGACCTGGCCGACGATCTGGTGCAGGACTGCCTGGAACGCGCTTTGTCCCGGCGGGGCCTGTTTCGCCCCGCCGGCCCGGTTCGCGCCTGGCTGTTCACCATTCTGCTGAACCTGTTCCGCAATGACCGGCGCGCCGCCCGTGGCCGGGCCCAGACGCTGCGGCTCGACAGCGTGCCCGAGCCGGCCAGCCCCGCCGCCCAGCCGGGCCATGTCGACCTGGCCGAGTTGGCGCGCGCGTTGGAGACCCTGCCGGCCGAACAGCAGGAAGCCCTGCTGCTGGTGACGCTGGAAGGCCTGGCCTATCAGGAAGCGGCCGATATCATCGGCATTCCCCTGGGCACGCTGATGAGCCGGCTGGGCCGCGCCCGCGCCGCCCTGCGCCTGCTCACGGGCGCGCCCTCCGAGCCCTATCTGAGAACCGTCAAATGAGCGAGATCACAAGCGAAGTGCTGATGGCCTATGCCGACGGGCAATTGCCCGAGGCCCGGCGCGCCGCCGTGGCGGCCCATCTGGCCGCCAATGGGCAGGCCGAGGCCGAAATGGAGCTGATGCTGCGCCAGAACGACGCCATCAGGACCCTGTTCGACCCCGTTGCCGCCGAAGCCGTGCCGGCGCGCCTGCGCCCCCGGCGCCTGGTCGAAAACCAGCGCCGCCGCCGCATGAATTTCCGCCTCGCGGCCATCGCCGCCATGCTGCTGGTGGGGCTGGGTGTAGGCGTCGGCTGGCTGGCCCGCCCCCTGTTCGACGCGCCCTCGGCCAGCGCCATATTGATCGCCGATGCCGTAAACGCCCATAGCGTCTATGTCGCCGAAAGCCGCCATGCGGTGGAGGTGGACAGCGCCGACAGCGAGCATCTGGGCAACTGGCTTTCCAGCCGGCTGGAGACGCGGCTCGGCCTGCCCGATCTCGCGCCTGAGGGGTTTACCCTGATGGGAGGGCGGCTGCTGCCCGGTACGCCCGGACTGGGCGGGCGCGCCGCGCAATTGATGTATGAGGACAAGGCCAGCGAGCGGGTGACCATCTATGTCACCGCCGCCTTGCCCGACCGTGAAAACGCCTACCAGTTCACCAGCACCGGCGGCGCCGAGGCTTTTTACTGGGCCAATGCCCGCATCACCTGCACCGTGGTCGGCACCCTGCCCCAGGCGCGCATGCGCAATGTGGCGGGCGCCGTCTATGCCCAGCTCGCCGAAGGCGGGACAGGCGCCGGGCAACGCTCCTACCGGGAATAGGGAGCGGGCGCGTTCCGGGGCGGCAAATCGTTGGAATAGATATTGTGCAGGCCCATATTGGCGACGTCGCGCTCGCCGCACAGGGCCATGGTGGTGTCGATCTCCTTTTGCAGGATGTCGAGCACCCGCGTCACCCCCGCCTCGCCGCCCGCGCCCAGGCCATAGAGCATGGGCCGCCCGATAAAGGTGGATTTGGCCCCATAGGCCAGCGCCTTGAGCACGTCCTGGCCGGAGCGGATGCCGCTATCGAGATAGATCTCGGTCTTGTGGCCGACGCGATCGACGATTTCGGGCAGCACCCTTATGGTTGAGGGCGCCCCGTCGAGCTGGCGGCCGCCATGATTGGACACCACGATGGCGTCGGCGCCATTGTCCAGCGCCGCCTGTGCGTCATCGGCATCGAGCACGCCCTTGACGATGACCGGACCGCCAAAGCGCTCCTTGATCCATTTGACGTCGGCCCAGTTGAGCGTGGGGTCGAACTGGCTGGCCGTCCAGGCCGAGAGCGAGGCCAGGTCGTGATCGCCCGAGACATGGCCGACAATGTTGCGGAAGGTATGGCGCCTCGTGCCCAGCATGCGCAGGCACCACAGGGGATGCTGCATCATCTGCCAGATCGAATAGGGGGTGAATTTGGGCGGGGTGGAGAGCCCGTTGCGGATATCCTTGTGGCGCTGGCCCAGGATCTGCAAATCCATGGTCAGGATCAGCGCCGAGCATTTGGCCGCCTTGGCGCGGTCGATGAGGCGATTGATGAAATCGCGGTCGCGCATGACATAGAGCTGGAACCAGAAGGGGGCGCTGGTATTCTCGGCAATATCCTCGATGGAGCACACGCTCATGGTCGAGAGCGAGAAGGGAATGCCGTATTTCTCGGCCGCCCGCGCCGCCTTGATCTCGCCATCGGCCACCTGCATGCCCCCGGTCGCGGCCGGGGCGATGGCCACCGGCATGGCGATTTCCTTGCCCAGCATCTTCACCTTGAGGTTGCGCCCCTCAAGATTGACCGCCACCTTCTGGTTGAAGAGGATTTTTGAAAAATCGCTCTCATTGGTGCGATAGGTGCCTTCGGTATAGGAACCGCTATCGGCATACTCGAAGAACATCTTGGGCACCCGGCGCTGCGCCACGGCCTTCATTTCTTCGACGGTGAGAATCCTGTTGAGCGCGACCATGTGCGTTTCTCCGGTTTCACACTGCCCTAATAACTAACATGTTAGTTGTCAATCGCGCGGCGAGATTGCGCTTGCACGCGCCCGCGCCCTTGCCTCAAATGGCCCGGCAGGGAGGATGGCATGGCCGACGACGTTCTGGAGCATATCGAAAAGGAATTTCGCGACCTGACCGTGGGCAATGCCGGGCTGGACGTGCTTTACGACCAGTGCCTGTGGGCCGAGGGGCCGGTCTGGTTCGGCGACGCGGAGTGCCTCGTCTGGAGCGACATCCCCAATAATCGCATGCTGCGCTACGTGCC
>NZ_JAUCDN010000034.1:0-17310 GCF_034675085.1 Devosia sp. | reverse complement strand
GTCACCGATCCGGCGCTCAAGGATCTGGTCGCCCGCATCCAGGCGACCGAGTAACACCCTTGGCCGGGCCCGCGCGCAGCGCCGGCCCGGTCCTCTTGCCGGAGGACAATCATGCGAGACAGGCTTGTTCCGATCAGCCGCGCGCTGGGGCGGATTTCCGATGTCATGCTGTGGCTGGCCGGCATTGGCCTGGTCGCCATGACCGCCATCGTCGCCTATCAGGTGTTCATGCGCTTCGTGATGAATTCCTCGCCTTCATGGACCGAGGGCGGCGCCATCATGATCATGACCTGGTTCATCTTTCTGGGGGCCGCCGTGGGCGTGCGCGAGAACTTCCACATGGGGTTCGACGTGCTGATCTACGTGCTGCCGCCTTCGGCCAAGCCGTGGCTGCGCGCCATCAGCGATGTCTGCGTGTTCGGCTTCGCCTTCGGTATGGTCTGGTATGGGGGCGAACTGGCCATACGCTACTGGTCGACGCGCATTCCCGTTCTGGGGCTGCCGACCTCCTTCACCTATTTCCCCATCGTGGTCTCGGGCGTCCTGATGTGCCTGTTTTCGCTGGAGCGCCTGCTGCTGCGGGCGGCGGGCGAGCCGATCGACGCCATCGAAGCCGACCCGACGATCACCGAGGCCTGAGCACATGGAATACTGGATTCTCTTCGGCGTCTTCACCGTCCTGATGGTCATCGGCACGCCCATTGCCTATTGCCTGGGCATCGCCAGCTTCGCCACCATCATCTATCTGGGGCGCCCGGCCATCGTGGTGTTCCAGCAGCTCAATTCCGGCGTTTCCGCCTTCAGCCTGATGGCGATCCCGTTCTTCATCTTCGCCGGCGACCTGATGATGCGCGGGGGCATTGCGGCCCGCATCATCTCCTTTGCCAGCGCCATTATCGGGCATGTGCGCGGCGGGCTGGGGCAGGTCAATATCGCCGCCTCGACCCTGTTCGGCGGCATTTCCGGTTCGGCCGTGGCCGAGGCGGCGGCCGTGGGCGGCATCATGATCCCGCAGATGAAGGCGCGCGGCTATGGCGCCGACTACGCGGTCAACGTCACCTCCATGGCGGCGCTGATCGCGCTGCTGCTGCCGCCCAGCCACAACATGATCATCTATTCGCTCTCGGGCGGGGGCAATATCTCCATCGCCGACCTGTTCACCGCCGGCATCATTCCCGGCCTGCTGCTGGCGGCGGCGCTGAGCGTCACCGCCTATCTGGTGGCCATCAAGCGCGGCTATCCCACCGAGGCGTTTCCGGGCTTCCGCAAGGCGGGCTATTATCTGCTGGTCTCCATTCCGGGCCTGATGCTGATCGGCATCATCTTCGGCGGGGTGCGCTCCGGCATCTTCACGGCGACGGAAAGCTCCTGCATCGCCGTCATCTATGCCCTGCTGGTGACCATCTTCGTCTATCGCTCTCTGGACTGGAAGGAATTCGTCCATTGCGTCTTGGGCGCGGTGCGCACCACCGCCATGGTGTTGTTCATCATCGGGGCGGCGGCGTCCTTCGGCTGGCTCATGGCCTATCTCAAGGTCGCCACCATCCTCACCGCCGGCATGGCCGCCATTTCCAGCGACCCTCTGGTGGTGCTGATGATGATCAACGTGCTGCTGCTGGTTCTGGGCACCTTCATGGATATGGGGCCGCTGATCATCATTACCACGCCGATCTTCCTGCCCATGGTCAAGGCGTTCGGGGTCGATCCGGTGCATTTCGGGGTGATCATGATCCTCAATCTGGGCATCGGGCTCAACACCCCGCCGCTGGGGCCGGTGCAGTTCGTCGCCGCCGCCGTGGGCAAGATCACCGTGATGCAGGCGATGAAGAGCATCTGGCCCTTCTACCTGGCCGGCTGCATCGTGCTGGGGCTGGTCACCTATATTCCGGCCCTCTCGCTCTGGCTGCCCAGCCTGTTCCGGTGACCGCCATGCCCCTCGCCGATGCGCGCACGCCTCCCGCCAGAAAACCCAAGCTCGCCGATCTGGTGATCGGCACGCTGCGCGAGCGCATCGAGGCGGGCGAATACCGGGCCGGCGGCAAGCTGCCGACCGAAAGCGAGATGACCGGCATTTTCGGGGTCAGCCGCACGGTGGTGCGCGAGGCCATCGCGGCGCTGGCCGCCGACGGGCTGGTGCAGCCCCGCCAGGGGGCGGGCGTGTTCGTGGTTCCCAACGCCGCCTCGGCCTTCGGCGCCATCGCGGCCAACCAGTCGAGCAAGATTTCGGTGGCCATCAACGTGCTGGAAGTGCGCATGGGCATCGAGATCGAGGCGGCGGGGCTGGCGGCCATGCGCCGCAGCGTCAGCCAGGACGCCGCCATTCTGGAAGCCTGGAGCGAATATGACCGGCTGCTGCGTCAGGGCGGGGGCACCGGCAAGGCCGATTTCGCCTTTCATCGTGCCATCGCGGCGGCGACCAACAATCCCTTCTATGTCGAGGTGATGGACCGGCTGGGCAGCCGCACCATTCCATGCGACGTGGCCTCGCCCTGGGGCACGGAAAGCGTGCTCAGCTTCGACTATCAGGCGGCGCTGCATCAGGAGCATGGCGTCATCATGCAGGCAATTTCGGCGCAGGACGCCGAGGGCGCGCGCGAGGCCATGCGGCGGCATCTGTCGCAGAGCCAGGAGCGTTACCGTAACCGGCTGCGTCACCACGCCGCCAAACAGGATTGACCATGACCACTGAATTCGACATCCGCTTCGCCATTGACCCGGTGAGCGCCGCCACCATGAACACCGGGGAGTTGCGCGAGCACTTCCTCATCGAGGATCTGTTTATCCCCGGCGCGGTGCGCTGGACCTATACTCACTACGACCGCATGGCCGTGGGCAGCGCCGTCCCCGATGGCTCTTCCCTGGCGCTCGAAACCATCAAGCCGACCGGCACGGCGAATTTTCTCGACCGGCGCGAGCTGATCGCGGTCAATATCGGCGCCGCCGGCACCATTGCCGCGGATGGGGTCGAGCATGAGGTGGGGCCGCGCGACATGCTCTATGTGGGCATGGGCGCCAGGGATGTGCGCTTTTCCGGCGACGGGGCCAAATTCTACCTGCTGAGCGCGCCCGCCCATGCCAGCCACCCGACTATGCTGATCCGGCAGGGCGATGCCAGGCGGCTGGAAATGGGCAGCGGCGAAATGGCCAACGAGCGCACCATCTACCAGTATGTCAACGCCGACAGCGTCAGAACCTGCCAGCTTGTGGTCGGGCTGACCAGCTTCGCCCCCGGCTCGGTGTGGAACACCATGCCCGCCCATGTGCATGACCGGCGCATGGAGGCCTATCTTTATTTCGACCTCGCTCCCGAGGCCTTCGTGGTGCATCTGATGGGCGAGCCCGAGGAGACCCGCCACATCATCATGCGCAACGAGGAGGCGGTGATCTCGCCGCCCTGGTCGATCCATGCCGGGGCCGGCACCGGCTCCTACACCTTCATCTGGGCCATGGCCGGCGACAATATCGATTATACCGACGTCGAAAAGGTCGGCATGGACGAGTTGCTGTGAGCGATCTGTCCGCGTTCAGCCTCGCCGGCAAGACCGTCCTGGTCACCGGCGCCAATACCGGCATCGGGCAGGGCATCGCGCTCGGCCTGGGCCGTGCCGGGGCGCGGGTGATCGGGGCAGGACGCTCCTCCATGGCCGAAACGGCGGCGCTATTGGCCGGAATCGGCGCGCCTTTCGAGGCCGTCACCGCCGATCTGGGCTCGACCGCTGCGGCGCAGGCCATGTTCGAGGCGGCCTGGAATGCCCATGGCCCGATAGACGGGCTGGTCAACAATGCCGGGATCATCACGAGGGTCGATGCGGTGGATTTCACCGAGGACGACTGGGACCGGGTGATGGATATCAACCTCAAGACCATGTTCTTCCTCTGCCAGGCGCTAGGCCGCAAGGCGTTGGCGGCGGGCCGGCCGGCGCGCATCGTCAACATCGCCTCGATGCTGAGCTTCCAGGGCGGTATCCGCGTGGCCAGCTACACCGCTTCCAAGAGCGGCGTGCTGGGCATCACCCGGCTTCTGGCCAATGAGTGGGCGGGGCGCGGCATCAATGTCAACGCCATCGCGCCGGGCTATATCGAGACCAACAATACCGAAGCGCTGCGCAACGACCCCGACCGTTCCGCCGCCATTCTGGGGCGTATCCCGGCCGGGCGCTGGGGCCTGCCGGCCGATATCGGCGATGCGGCGGTGTTCCTCATGGCGCCTGCGTCCAACTATGTGCATGGTGCCGTCATCCCGGTCGATGGCGGCTGGCTTGCGAGGTAAAAGCATGAGCGAACAGAAGTTTTTTGCCCAGCCCGAGGCGGCCGAATGGGTCGAGCTGGCGCCGGGCAATACCCGCCGGGTGCTGATCCACACGCCCGAATTGATGCAGGTGGAGTTCGGTTTCGACAAGGGCGCGGTGGGGGCGCTGCATTCCCATCCGCATGTGCAGGTGAGCTATGTGGCCGAGGGCCGGTTCGAGGTGACCATAGACGGGCGCACCGAGGTGGTGGGGCAGGGCGGCAGCTTCATCGTGCCGGGCGGGCTGGTCCATGGCGTGGTGGCGCTGGAAAAGGGCCGGCTGGTCGATGTCTTCACCCCGCATCGCGCCGATTTCCTCTAGCATCTTGCGGGGCGCGCCGGTTGGGGCCATGGAATAGTCTGCTCCATCCGCTTCCCATAGGCGCGCCATGCTCGAAATCGCTTTTTACATCGCTGTCACCGCCGAGGCCATGACGGCGGCCCTGGCGGCGGGGCGGCGCAAGATGGACTGGTTCGGTGTCTGCCTGCTCGCCTGCGTCACGGCGCTGGGCGGAGGCACCATCCGCGATATCTTCCTCGCCCATTATCCGCTGTTCTGGGTGAAGAACCCCTATGTGCTGCTGCTGGTGTGCGGGGCGGCGCTGCTGACCATCGCCATTGCCCGGGTGGTTCACCGCCTGCACTGGCCCTTCCTGCTGCTCGACGCGCTGGGGCTGGTGGTCTTCACCATTGTGGGGTGCAATATCGGGCTGGAAATGGGCGTGCATCCCATCATCGTTCTGGTGGCGGGCATGGTCACCGGAATTTTCGGCGGCGTCTTGCGCGACGTGTTGTGCAATGACGTGCCGCTGGTGTTCCGCGCCGAGCTTTACGCCAGCGTCTCCATCGTCACCGGCGCGCTGTATTATTTCGGGCTGATGGCGGGGCTGCATGCCGACCTGGTGGTGCCAGGCGCCATCGCCATCGGGTTCCTGCTGCGTGTCCTGGCCATCGTCAACAAGTGGGAAATGCCGAAATTCGTCTATGACAGGGACTTGCGCTGACCCGTAGCTGAATAGGGCTTCCAAGCGGCGGGCTTGTATGGCATGGCACTACCATACAAGACCCGGGAGAAATGGATTTGCGTCAGACCTGGCGGTGGTTCGGTCCCAAGGACCTGTGCAGCATCGATGACATCACCCAGGCGGGTGCGGTGGGGGTGGTGAGCGCCCTGCATCACGTGCCCAATGGCGTGGTGTGGACGTCAGAGGAGATCGCCCGGCGCCACACCGAGATCGCCACCCGCAAGGACGGCACGGCCTCGGGCCTCACCTGGGACGTGGTGGAGAGCCTGCCGGTCAGCGAGGACATCAAGAAGCAGAAGAATGCCTGGCGCGATCATGTCGCCAATTACAAGGTTTCGCTGCAAAACCTGGCCGATAGCGGCATCGAGGTCATCTGCTACAATTTCATGCCGGTGCTGGACTGGACGCGTACCGACCTGCGCTGGGGCGTGCCCAATGGCGGCTCCTGCATGCGCTTCGACATCAACGATTTCGCCGCCTTCGACATTCATGTTCTTGAACGGCCCGGCGCCGGTGCGAGCTATACCAATGCCATTGCCGACGAGGCCGGCCGGCGCTTTGCGGAGATGGACGATGGCGCGCGCAAGCAATTGACGCGCAACGTCACCATGGGCCTGCCCGGCTCCACCGAATCCATGACGCTGGACGATGTTCGGGCCCATCTGGACGAATATGGCGCCATCAGCCGCGAACGGCTGCGCGCCAATTTCGTCGACTTTCTCGAAGAAGTGGTGCCGGTGGCCGAAAAGCTGGGGCTGCGCCTCTGCTGCCACCCCGACGATCCGCCGTTCGCGCTTTTGGGCCTGCCGCGGGTCATGTCCACCGAGGAGGACTACCGCTATATCCTTGAGGCCGTGGAAAGCCCGGCCAATGGCATGACGCTGTGCTCGGGTTCCCTGGGCGCGCGGCCCGACAACGATTTGCCGGGCATGATGGAGCGGCTGGGCGACAAGGTGCATTTCCTGCATCTGCGCAACGTCAAGCGCGACAGCGACGACATTATCGGCTCCTTCTACGAGGCCGAGCACCTGGCCGGCGACACCGATATGGTGGCCCTGATCGCCGCCATCATCCGTGAGGAACGCAAGCGCAAGGCCACCGGGCGAAAGGACCACACCATCCCCATGCGGCCCGATCACGGGCAGGATATCCTCGACGATCTCGGACGTCGCTCGCAGCCGGGCTATCCCACCATCGGGCGCATGAAGGGGCTGGCCGAGCTGCGTGGCGTCATCACCGCGCTCGAACACGCGAAGCTGGGGCTTTCATAGCCCCGGCGCGCCTTCAGCCCAGGCTGCGCAGCTTGTCGTCCATGGTCTGCGGCTTATCGGTGCGGGTCGAAAAGCTCATGGTGCAGAAAACCCGCTCGACGCCCATGGCGTGGAGCCGCTGGCAGCACGCCTCAACCGCCGCGCTGACCTGGGCTATATCCCCTTCGATATTGGTGCCGTTGGCGTGCATGTGATGGGTGAGGCCGGAGGCGGCGAGAATGTCGCGCACCTCGCGGATATAGGCCGAAACCGATGGTCCGACGCCCATGGGCACGATGCACAGATCGGCAATGATCTTCATGAAAAAACCTCAGCGGAGCCATTTGGGCATGAAGCGCAGACCCGGCGCGGCCGGCATGTGTCGCATCAGCCGGCGATAGACCAGGCCGAACAGGAAGAAGATCACGAGCGAGATCGCCAGGAACCACAGCGCCGCCACTGAAAAGTGCAGATAGGCGTTGAAGTCGCGTTCGAAGCGGTCCTTGGCGGTCATCATCAGGTCCTTCTGCTGGCCGATGACCGGCAGCGCCAGATAGACGATGGCGGTGGCATGGAACAGGAACACCACCTCATTGGTATAGGCCGGCCAGGCCAGGCGAATGAGATTGGGCCAGATGACGCGGCGGAATTGCTGGGACCGGCTCATGCCATAGGCGCGGGCCGCCTCGATTTCGCGCTGGGGCACGGCGCGCAGCGCGCCATAGAAAATCTCGGCGGTATAGGCAGCGGTGTTCAGCATCAGCACCAGCGGGCCGATGAACAGCGGGTGCAGCACCAGCCAGGATATCCCCATCGGTTTCCACAGCGCTATATTGAACGAGAGCGCCAGCGAATAGATCATGAAGAACTGGATGAAGAGGGGCGAGCCGCGAAACGCATAGATATGGCCTCGGCTCAGCCGCGAAATCAGCCGGTTGCGCGAAGCCTTGCCCAGCGCCAGGAACACGGCGAGCACGAATCCGATGGGGATGGAGGCCAGGGCGAAATAGATGTTGAACACCGCTGCCGGGGCGAAGTTGGCGAATTCCTGCCAGAGCCGCTCCATCACCGAGCCTCGCTCAGAATGCCGCGCCCGGCGCGGCGCATGATGGCCTCGAAGCCCTTTTCGGAGATCAGGGTCACCAGGATGTAGAAGATGAACAGCACGAAATAATAGCGCCAGCGCCAGTCTTCATGGACGAGGCCCACAGCGGGCAGGAAGTTGGGCGCCCCCAGCCGATCGGCCCAGAGCACGATATCGGCGATCTGGAGCAGCGAAAGCAGCGAGGTCGCCTTGATGATGAGCATCCACACATTGGACAGGCCCGGCAGGGCATAGACCCACATCTGCCTGATCTGGAAGCGCCAGAGCACCTGGCTGGCGCTGAAGCCATAGGCGCGGGCGGCTTCGAGCTGGCCGGACGGCACGGCGCGCATGGCGCCATGGATGACATTGGTGGCGAAGGCCCCGTAGACCAGTCCCAGCGATACCGAAGCCAGCATCAGATATTCGGGGGTGCCCAGGAACCAGTTGGCTTCCTTGCAGGGCGGCCAGGCGGCCGTCTGGGCGGCGATGGCCTCGGGCGAGCAGACCTGGGTGGAGACGATCCACTCCACCGTCTGCTCGAAGGCCAGCGGGAAAAACAGGAAAAAGAGCACGTCCGGTACGCCGCGCACGATGGACGAATAGATGGTGCCGATCAGGCGCAGGGGAAAAAAGCGCGAATTCTTCAGCGTCGCGCCCAATAGTCCGAAGATGATCGCGAAAAACCCGCCCGCCAGCGCGGCAAAGATGGTGAACTGGAAACTCGCATACCAGCTCAGATGCTTGCCATTGGTGATGTAGCCCAGCCAGAAGGCGATGTCGTCGATCATGGATTGGTCCAGCCACCGCGCTTGCTTCTCCCCTTGCGGGAGAAGGTGCCCCGAAGGGGCGGATAAGGGGGCTGCGATATCGGTTCAGTCGGCATATGTGGCGGCAGCCCCCTCACCCGTCTCGCCCTACGCGCCATCCCCTCTCCCGCCAGGGGAGAGGGGGAATAGGGCCTGTAGCGATCTACAGATTTACTCGTTGTAATACGGCCCGCGACCGTCGAACCACTGGGCGATGAGCTTGTCGACGGTGCCATCGGCCTTGAGGGCGCTCAGGGCGTCGTTGAGCTTGGCTTCGAGTTCGGTGTCTTCCTTGCGCAAGCCCGCCGCCATGCCTTCGCCGATGAGGATGTCGGGGCCGATATAGTCGATGGCGCCTTCGGAGGCGGAGACGATCGGGTCGACATAGGCGCCATCGGCGAAGATCACGTCGAGATTGCCGGCGACCAGGTCAGCCACGGCCTGGTCGGCGGTGGTGAAGGAAATGATGGTGTTCTTGTCCGCCAGGTTGGCCTGGGCATAGCCGGCCTGGATGGTGCCGCCCTGGGCGCCGATGCGGATGCCTTCGAGATTGTCGAAGTCGATCTCGGTGCCGGCCAGCGCCACATAGCGCGACGGATCGGGCGGGAAGTATTCCTGGGTGAAATTGATGGTTTCCAGGCGTTCCTCGGTGATCGACATGCCGGCCATGATGGCGTCGTAGTTGCCGGCCAGCAGGTTCGGGATGATCGAATCCCAGTCGTTGACGATCCATTCGCAGGTGAGGCCGGCCTTTTCGCACATGGCGTTGCCCAGGTCGATCTCATAGCCGGCCGGGCCGCCGCCGGCGTCGGGCAGGAAGTTCCAGGGGGCATAGGCGCCTTCGGTGGCGATGCGCACGGTCTCGGCCTGGGCGGTCGAGCCCAGTGCCAGCACGGCGATTGCCGCGAGAATGAGCTTCTTCATCAGTTTCTCCTTTTTATCCTTGTTCTTGTCGTTTTGCCCGTTGGCCGGGCCTTGCCTCGTTTTCGCGCTCAGCCATGGCTGGATGCGTTGAGGAACTGCTTGAGGCGCGTCGATTGCGTCGCCCCGAAAACCGCTTCGGGCGGCCCTTCCTCCTCGATGCGGCCCTGATGGAGGAAGATCACGTGGTCGCTGACCGAGCGGGCGAACTCCATGTCATGGGTCACCAGCACCATGGTGCGCCCCTCATCGGCCAGCACCTTGATGACGCGCAGCACTTCCACTTCCAACTCGGGATCGAGCGCCGAGGTCGGCTCGTCGAACAGCATGACGCGCGGATTGATGCAGAGGGCGCGGGCGATGGCGGCGCGCTGCTGCTGGCCGCCCGAGAGCTGGTTGGGAAAGCTGTCGGCCTTGTCGGCGATGCCCACCTTGGCCAGCATGGCGCGGGCCTCCGCCTCCACCTCGGGCCGAGTGCGGCGCTGCACGATCAGCGGCGCCTCCATGACGTTTTCGAGAATGGTCATATGGGCCCACAGGTTGAAGCTCTGGAACACCATGCCCAGTTCGGAGCGGATGCGGCGGATCTGGCTTTCATCGCCGACCTGGCGAGCGCCGCCCTGGCCGCGCAGCACGATTTCCTCGCCGGCGATGAAGACCGCGCCGCTATCGGGGATTTCGAGCATGTTGATGCAGCGCAGCAGCGTCGACTTGCCCGAGCCGGACGAGCCGATCAGGGACACCACCTCGCCTTCGCGGGCGGAAAAGGAAATGCCCTTGAGCACTTCGAGGTCGCCATATGATTTGTGCAGGTCGCGGATTTCCACGACAGGCCACTTTTCCGCAGCCAAGGCGGCAGTCTGCGCCATATTTACCCTTGTCCCGCCTGGCGGGCGCCATCCTGACCGGCGATTGCTTTCTTCTTCATGCTGGCAATCTTGACCGCTTCCAACAAAACCAGATGCACCGGATATAGCAAGCACAAATGCTGCTGGCCCCGTGCATTCCCCTGAGGTATCGAGGCGCGGCGCTGTAAAGGAGAGGCGATGTTTTTCCTGGTTTCCAAGATATTCTGGCTTCTCGCCCAACCCCTCAGCATTGCCGTGCTGCTGGTTTTGCTCGCCATCGCCGCCTTGGTGGCGGGACGCAGGCGGCTGGGGATGGCGGCCTGCGTATCGGGGCTTCTGGTGCTGGTTCTGTCCAGCTTCACCTCGCTGGGCTTCCTGCTGATCCGCCCGCTGGAGGAGCGCTTCCCTCGCCCGTCCGAAATGCCGGCGGGGGTGGATGCCATCGTGGTGCTGGGCGGGTCGAGCCTTTCCAGGGTCAGCGCCGCGCGGGGCATTTCCGAACTCAATGACGCGGCGGACCGGTTGACCGATGCGGTCATCCTGGCGCGTCGCTATCCCCAGGCGCGTGTGGTCTTTTCGGGAGGATCGGGTCTTTTGGAAGCGGCGGGAGAAACCGAGGCGGCGACGGCCGGGCGGTTCCTCCTCGCCATGGGCATTGCCCCGGAGCGGCTGGTGCTGGAGGATCAGGCGCGCAACACCGACGAGAATGCCGGTCTCACCGCCGCCCTGCTTGGCGCCGATACCGGCGCGGTCGTTCTTGTGACCTCGGCCTTTCACATGCCGCGCTCGGTGGGGCTTTTCCGCCAGGCGGGTATCGAGGTGATCGCCTGGCCCACCGACTATCGCAGCGCCGGCACGGAGGGTTTCGGGCCGGACCTGGCCAATCCGATCCACAATCTGAACACGACGAGCATCGCCATCAAGGAGTGGATTGGCCTTGCCGCCTATCACTGGACGGGGCGAACCGGGGAGATATTCCCCGGCCCCTGAGGTCAGGCCGCCGCGCGCGAGCTTTCGTCGAAGAACAGCGCCTGGCTGATGAGCGCCTTCACCATGTCGGGATTGAAGGGCTTGGTGACGAGGAAGGTCGGCTCGGGCCGCTCCCCGGTCAGCAGCCGTTCGGGGAAGGCGGTGATGAAAATCACCGGCACCGAATGGGTGTTGAGGATGTCGTTGACCGCGTCGATGCCGGAACTGCCATCGGCCAGCTGGATATCGGCCAGGATCATGCGCGGCTGGGTGCGGTCGAAGAGGCTGACCGCTTCCTTATGGGTGCGGGCGACGCTGACCACCTTGTGGCCGAGGCTTTCCACGAGCTGCTCGATATCCATGGCGATGAGCGGCTCGTCCTCGATGATCATGATCTCGGTGGCCACCTGGCGGGAGATTTCCTGCGAGGCTTCTTGGAGAAGACCGGAAAATTCCTCGTCCTCGACGCCAAGGATTTCGGCGGCCTGTGCCGGGGTGAAGCCCTCCACGGCGACCAGCAGGAAGGCCTGGCGCGGGCGCGGGGCGATATTGGCCAGGTTGGCGGCGGCGCGCTTTTCCCAGGCATAGGTGGAGGTGGGTTCGGGCACCTTGACGACGCTGGAGGTGAAGAGCGCGGAAAACAGCTTGTAGAGGGCGATCCGGTCGCTGGTAGCATCGGGAAAGAGCGAGATGTCGGCGATCAGGGCTTCGAGCGTGGAAGCGACATAGGCGTCGCCGGAGGTTTGCGATCCGGTCACGGCGCGTGAAAACCGCCGCAGATAAGGCAGATGGGGCGCAATCCGCGTGGACAAAGACATTAATATCAACTCCCAATGACGCTTTTCGGCTTCGTGCAGCACGAACCCCTCAAACGCGAGGCAGGAGAAAAAAGTTCCACGGCAGAGGGAACTATTTTTGACGGGAGACATTTCCGGTCCATGATGGTCCCGGAACAATCCGACGATCTTGGGCACTGGATGATGAATGACAAAATATTGACCCAGCGGCGTTTGAAAACCCAGTCTGGGCGGGGTGACGACGGGCTCGGGCCCAATTCGGATATCGGGGCCAGGCTGCGCGCATTCTACGGAGCGGTGGAGGAAGAGGGGGTGCCGGCGCAATTGCTGGACCTGCTCGAAAAACTCGATAGCGCCGAACAGGCGCAACTAGCCAAGGGTGCCGCGCGTGAAACAGACTGATCGAGATGCGAGCGAGCCGACCTCCTTCAAGCGGGAGATGCTGGCCACCCTGCCGAGCCTGCGCGCCTTCGCGGTGTCGTTGAGCGGCAAGCACGACAAGGCCGACGATCTGGTGCAGGATACCGTGATGAAGGCCTGGGCCAAGCAGTCCAGCTTCGAGATGGGCACCAATATCAAGGCCTGGCTCTTCACCATTCTGCGCAATGAATTCTACAGCCAGATGCGCAAGCGCGGCCGTGAGGTTCAGGATAGCGACGGAATATTCACCGAGCGGCTTTCGGTGCACCCCTCCCAATATGGCTCGATGGACATGCAGGATTTCAAGAAAGCGCTGTCGCAATTGCCCGACGACCAGCGCGAGGCGGTGATCCTGATCGGCGCTTCCGGCTTTTCCTATGAGGAAGCCGCCGAAATCTGCGGTTGCGCCATCGGCACGATGAAGAGCCGCGTCAGCCGGGCGCGCTCGCGCCTGCAGGATATCCTCAAGATCAGCGGCGAAGCCGATTACGGCCCCGATGCCGTCTCGGCGCAGGTGACCACCTCCAATCATTCCTTCTAGCGTCCGGGCCAGCGGGAGAGCGGCAGGTGCAGTTCGTCGCCGTATTGAACCGCGAGGGTGGAACCCTGCGCACCATGGACATGACGGCTTTCTGCGCCGAGGCGGAGGTGATTTTCGCCCGCCACGGGCATGGGCTGGACTGCCGGCCGGTGCCGGCAAAGGCGGTGGAGAGGACGTTACGCGCGGCGGCCACTACCCCCGGTGTCGACGCCGTTCTGGCCGGCGGCGGGGATGGCACCATCTCGGCCGCGGCCGGCATCGCCTTTGAAACTGGCACGGCGCTGGCGGTGCTTCCGGCCGGCACGATGAATCTGTTCGCCCGCGCTCTGGGTGTGCCGCTCGAGTTGATGGCGGCGCTGGAGGCGATTGCGGGCGGGGAGCCGGGCCGGGTGGATATCGCCACCGCCAATGGACGGCCTTTCGTGCATCAGTTCGGCGTCGGCATTCACGCCCGACTGGTGCGTATTCGCGAGGGCATGAGCTATGGCTCGCGCCTGGGCAAGATGCTGGCCAGCCTGCGCGCCGTGGGCGTGGCGGCGGTCAATCCACCCCGGTTCGATGTGGAACTGCGGGCCGGAGGCGAGCCGGGCCGGCGCCGGGTGTCGGGCATTGCCATTTCCAACAATCCCCTGGGCGAGCGTAATATTCACGCCGCCCAACTCGATGGCGGCAAGCTGGGCGTCTATCTGGCCGCGCCCGTTTCAACCTCGGAGCTGGCGCGGCTGGCCATGGATATCTTTCTCGGCTCCTGGCGCGACAGTCCCCTGGTCTCGGAGCTGGAAGTGCCCGAGGTGGAGCTGCATTTCCCCCGCCGCAAGAAGACCGCGCAGGCGGTGATCGATGGCGAATTGATCCCGCTCGCCGACAGCGTCGTTTTGAAGATCCACCCCGCCGGATTGCCGGTCATCCTGCCGGCCCAGACAATGGGCGATCAAAAAAATTAAGCATGATCGGAACCCTTTGCCGATCCGCCTCGTTCAGGCTCATTGCAGAGTTACGTGCGTCATCGGGAGAGTGGGGGAACAAGGCAGCAAGTGGTTAATCGGATTGCGTTCCTTCCTGATCCTGTGCGGCAGGTGGTGAACGATAGGGGACGGCTTGACATGCTGGCGTCGTTGGGGGCGCTGGATGGGCCATCCGACGAGGATTTCCAGCGGTTGAGCCGTACCATGGCGCATATCTTCGGCGCCGAAATGGCTCTTTTCACGCTTATCGACAGCGACCGACAATGGTTTGCCGGCCATGTGGGGGTGGGTGAGACGCGCGAGGCGCTCACCGAAACATCGTTTTGCGCCCATATGCTGGCCCTGGCTGGGGAAGACGACACGCTGGTGGTTCTCGATGCGGCAAGCGAGAGCCGCTTTTCCGACAATCCGCTGGTCTGCGGGCCTCCTCATATCCGCTTTTATGCCGGCGCCCCCGTCAGCGTGGGCGGGCAGAAAGTCGGTTCGGTCTGCGCCCTGAGCGCCACGGCCCGCTCCGACATGGCGCCGGAATTGCGCGAGCAGTTGCGCGATCTGGGGCGGTTGGCCTCCAGCATGCTGGCGCTCAAGGACGAGGCGCGCGTGCGCGCGCGAACGGCGGCGGCGCTGGTGCGCGAGGAGTGGCGCCATGCCCTGACGCTGGAAGCGGGCAAGGTGGGAAGCTGGGTCTGGGACGTGCGCAGCGGACAATTGTCCTGCAACGACATGTTCCGGCGCATGCATGGTCTTTCCGAAAGCGGCGTGGTGCTTTTCGATGATGTGCTGGCGGGCATTCACCCGCTCGACCGCCCCCGGGTCGAGGCCGGCATCGAAGCGAGTTTCCGCGAAGGCATGGACTACAGCGCCGAAGCCCGCATCGATGCCTCGGATCGCTGGATCGCCATGCGTGGCCGCGTCTATCAGCGCGATCCCGAGGGCAAGCCCCTGGTGATGATGGGCGCCAGCACCGACATCACCGAAAGCCGGCAAAGCGCCGAGCACACCAAACTGCTGCTGCGCGAGCTCAACCACCGCGTCAAGAATACTCTGGCCATGATCCATTCCGTGGCCCGGCAGACCATCAGGCAAAATCCCGACCCGCAGGATTTCATCGAGGCTTTTTCAGGCCGGCTGCGCGCCATTTCGGATGCCCATGTGCTGCTGGCCGATCGGGACTGGAGCGGGGTGCGCCTGCATGAGGTCATCGCGACCCAACTCGATGGCGGCTTCGGCGCCGACCCCGAGCGCACGGAGGTGCACGGCGAAAACGTCATGCTGCCCGCCGATCATGCGGTGGGGCTGGGGCTGGTGCTGCACGAACTCACCACCAATGCCCACCGCCATGGCGCCTGGTCGGGAGACGAGGGAACGGTGCGCATCGACTGGACGGTCGAGCGCGACCCGGTGCCGGGTCTTTGCCTCACCTGGACCGAAAGTGGCGGGCCGGCTGTGGAACCACCCGCCGACTATGGTCTGGGAACCCGGTTGATCGAGAGGAGCCTGGCCAAGGTGCTCGACAGCGAGGTGTCGTTGCGCTTCGATCCCGCGGGGGTGATGGCCAGGGTCTGGATGCCGCTGCCGGCGGACCTGCATTGAGGAGCGGGGAAATCCCCGCTCACGCGTCGTCGTCGCCGCCGCGCAGCACCAGATAGGTGGCAATGGCGGCTGCCGGCAGGCCCAACCGCAAGAGCATGGGCGATTTTGCCAGGACCGGCAGGGCGGTGAGCGCCGCCGTGGTCAGGAAAGCCCCGGTCTCGCCGGAGCGGCGCCGCTCCATCGCCTCCTGCTTGCGGCGCCCGGCGCCGATCAGGGCGCCGAGATAAACCGCAAGCGCCAGCACCAGGAAAGCACCACCCAGGACCAGCGCGGCATAAAGGCCGCCGATGGCGGTGGACAGGGCGATATAGCCCGCCGCGATCAGGAAGCCCAGGCCCAGCAGGGCCAGGAAGGCGATGGCGCCATTGATGAGCAGACCGGCCTTGATACGGCCGGTCACGGCTTCGACTTCCACGCCCATGAGGGTGCCCAAGGCGGACAGAAGCGGCATGGCGGTCAATGCCTGGAGAGAAGGGCGAGAATGAAGCCGATGCCGATGGCACTGGCGACGGCGGTGAGCGGCCGCTCGCGGATGGTGTCCTTGAGCTGCTTTTCCAGATCCTCGGTCTTTTCCTGCAAATCCTCGACCACATGCTGGCCCTGGCGCTGCAAGTTTCGGGCTTCGTTCTTGGCGATGTCCTTGACCTCGCTGACCTTTTCATTGCTGAGGCGCCCAAGCGTCGCGGCGATGGACTTGATGTCGTCCTGCAGCTTGGAAATCTGCTCCTCGAGCTGGGCTTCCTTGGCCCGGCTGGCGGCAGAAGCGCGAGGGGATGCCTTGCGGCGGGTGGGGGCCATTTCAGTCGTGTCGGCCATATGACGCTCCTTGGTTTCGATGGGGAAGCAACGCCCGGACCGGGCGTCGGTTCCCTTGCCGCTGTGGCTAGATGCGACCCATCAGCACGAGGATGAGCACGACGACGAGCACCACTCCGAGAATGCCGGAGGGGAAATAGCCGAAGCCACGCGAATAGCCCCAACTGGGCAGGGCACCGATCAGCAGCAGGATGAGAATGATGATGAGAATTGTTCCGAGGCCCATGGCGGTTCTCCTTGTTCTTGTGCCGAAGGGGGCGCTAGAGGACGGCGAAGATCAGGGCCGCTGCCGTTGCCAGGATCAGCACGGCGGGTATCGTCGCCATCAGCACGCCGCCATAGCCGGGCTGGCTGGGACGGGGGCTGTCGATGTGGCCAACAAGACCCATTTCCATATCGGTCATGGTCGTCTCCGCTTGGTTTGAGCGCGGCTTTGCGCTGCTCCAGAAACGGTACGATCCGGGCTTTGGTTCCGATGCCGAAAGTAGGCTCAGCGCATCGCGTCGATTGTCTGGCGGTGGCGCAGCATTTCGAGGAAGATGCGATAGTCCCTGTCGAACTGGCTCCGCGCCAGCGGATCGGGGGCATGCTCGCGTCCGCCCTGCTGCATGGCCTGGGCCGCCCTGTCGAGCCTGGGATAGAGCCCGGCGGCGGTGGCGGCGACCATGGCCATGCCCAAAAGCGTGGCGTCCGGAGCGGAGGATTCGACCACCGTGCAGCCGGTGGCGGCGGCGTAAAGCTCCATCAGCACCGGGTTCTTGGTGTGTCCGCCGGTGATGTGGAGCGTGTCGATGGCATAGCCATGCGCGTTGAGCGTATCGAGGATATGCCGCACGCCCAGCGCGATGGAAATGGCGGTGCGCCAGTATAGCCGGCACAGTGCATCGAAATCGCTGTCCAGCGTCAGCCCGGAAATCACCCCCAGCGCTGCCGGATCGCCCAGCGGCGAGCGGTTGCCGTGGAAATCGGGAAGGACATGCAGGC
>NZ_JAUCDN010000033.1:0-17380 GCF_034675085.1 Devosia sp. | reverse complement strand
GTCCCCGCCGCAAGGGCTTTCGCCCCACAATCACCCCCACCGTCCTCCCCCTCAAGGGGGAGGTGTCCTTCTGTGGCTGGGGCACCATTGTGTCAAAAGCACCGGATTTCACCTCCCCCTTGACGGGGGAGGCCGGGAGGGGGTGTCGAGAGCCCCGCTATCGGGACAGGTCACGCCACGCCCCCGCCCTTTTGCCAAATCCCGCCTCATCCCCTACATATCGGGCAACTCCAACGAAATCGTCTTAGGGCCAAACCCACAAACGCGAAAAACACGTCCGGCCCCCGCCGCGCGCGCCAGCCGCGCGCCGCCGAGCTTCCCAGCAAGGAACAGGTGCTCGAAGCCCTGGCCCAGCAGTCCGATGTCAAGGGCAAGCGCGATCTGGCCAAGATCTTCGGCATTCGCGGCGACATGCGCCGCCCCTTCAAGGCCCTGCTGGCCGAATTGGAGGGCGATGGCGTCATCGCCCGCACCCGCAAGAGCCTGCGCCGCACCGCGGCCCTGCCCCATGTCACCGTGCTCGACATCCCCGCCGATGCCGACCCCGACGATCTGCACGCCTTCCCCGCCCAATGGAATGACGAAGAGGGCGAAAAGCCGCGCGTGGTGGTGCTGGGCGGGCGCGATGCCCGCGTCGTCCCCGCCCCCGGGGACCGCATCCTGGCGCGCATCGACGCCGGCACCGACGAGGTGCCACTCTATACCGCCCGGCCGATGAAGATCCTCGACAAGCCCCGGCGCGGCCATATCGGCATCGTGCGCCTGGATGAGGATGGCGCCCGCCTCATTCCCGTCGATCGCAAGCAGAAGGAAATGCGCATCCCCAAGGGCGACCTGCTCACCGCCGCCGATGGCGATCTGGTGGAAGTGGAAGTGCGCCTCTCTGGCCGCCTGATGATTCCGCGCGCCAAGGTCACGGCGGTCATCGGCAATCCGCTCTCGGAGGGCGCGGTCAGCCTCATCGCCATCCACAATCTCGATATTCCCTACCGCTTCCCCGCCGCCGTGCTGCGTGAGGCCGACGACGCCAGGGAAGCCACCCTCAAGGGCCGCGAGGACTGGCGGGCCCTGCCCCTCGTCACCATCGATCCGCCCGACGCCAAGGATCACGACGACGCCGTCCATGCCGAAGCCGACGCCGATCCGGCCAATCCGGGCGGCCACATCGTCACTGTCGCCATCGCCGATGTGGCCGCCTATGTGCGCCCCGGCACCGCGCTCGACCGTGAAGCCTATCTGCGCGGTAATTCGGTGTATTTCCCCGACCGCGTCGTGCCCATGCTGCCCGAGCGCATCTCCAATGACTTGTGCTCGCTCAAGCCCGGCGAGCCCCGCGCCGCCCTGGCCATCCGCATGGTCATCGGCGCCGATGGCGCCAAGCGCGGCCACTCCGTCCATCGCGTGCTGATGCGCTCGGCCGCCAAGCTCAGCTATCAGCAGGCCCAGGCCGCCATCGACGGCCAGCCCGACGACACCACCGGGCCCCTGCTTGAGCCGATCCTGAAACCCCTCTGGGCCGCCTATGAGGCCATGGCGGCGGCGCGCGACCGGCGCGGCCCGCTCGATCTCGACCTGCCCGAGCGCCGCATCGTGCTCGACGAGAAAGGGTTGGTGAAGGATATCCGCGTGCCCGAGCGGCTGGTGGCCCACCGGCTGATCGAGGAAATGATGATCGGCGCCAATGTCGCCGCCGCCGAATCCCTGGAACAGAAGGGCTCGGCCCTGCTCTATCGTGTGCACGACGAGCCCTCCTCCGAAAAGCTCCAGTCGCTGCGCGATTTCCTCGGCTCGCTCGACATCGCCGTCAAGAAATCCGACAGCGTCCGCGCCGCCGATTTCAATGGCGTGCTCGCCCAGGCCCGCAAGGCCGGCAATATCGAGCAGGTCAGCGAAATGGTCATGCGCAGCCAGGCCCAGGCCGAATATGCCGCCGAGAATTACGGCCATTTCGGCCTGCATCTGGCCCGCTACGCCCATTTCACCTCGCCCATCCGCCGCTATGCCGACCTCATCGTCCATCGCGCCCTGGTCGCGGCGCTGGGCCTTGGCGCCGATGGGCTCGGCGAAACCGAGGCGCTGCGCCTTTCCGGCATCGCCCAGCACATTTCGGCCACCGAGCGCCGCGCCATGCTGGCCGAGCGCGAGACCGCCGACCGTCTGCTGGCCCAGTTCCTCTCCCAGCATATAGGCGCGCGCTTCGATGGGCGCATTTCCGGCGTCACCCGGTCCGGGCTTTTCGTGCGCCTCTCCGAAACCGGGGCCGACGGCTTTATCCCCGCCTCCACCCTGGGGCGCGATTATTACCGCTATGTCGAGGAGATGCAGGCGCTGGTGGGCGAGCGCACCGGAGAAAAATTCGCCCTGGGCGACAAGGTCGAGGTGCGCCTGCTCGAAGTGGCGCCCATTGCCGGGGCCATGCGGTTCGAGATGCTCTCGGAAGGATCCTGCGTCAATCCGTCATCTTTTCGCCGCCGTTCGCACCGCGCATCTAAAACTCTCGGCCCCCGGGGCCGAAGAAAGAGGTAATCCATGCACGATCAGATCAATACCCTGGATCAACGCAGCGTTGGCCAGGCGATCTGGCGCGGGCTGATGTGCCGTTGTCCCCATTGCGGCAAGGGCAAGATGTACCGGGCCTATCTCAAGGTGGCCGATCAATGCGAGGTGTGCGGCGAAGAGCTGAACCACCACCGCGCCGACGACTTCCCCCCCTATATCGCCATCATGATCGTCGGCCATATCCTGGTCGGGGCCATGATGCACATGGACATGGTCTGGCACGTCGCGCCCGTGGTCTATTTCATCAGCATGGTGCCTCTCGCCATCATCCTGCCGCTCGTCATGCTGCCCTCCATCAAGGGTGGCATCGTCGGCATGCAATGGGCCAACCGCATGTATGGATTTGGTGCCGGCCAGCCCGGCTGATCCTGCTTGACAATCGGCGGCAAATCCGTAGGTTGCGCGCAAATTCCGGCGCCGGGCTTTTCGCGGCGCCATACCTGTTGTGAGGACTGACAAATGGCCAAGGCCGCTTCCGTCAAGATCAAGCTCGTGTCGACGGCTGATACTGGCTATTACTACGTCACCAAGAAGAACGCCCGCACCCAGACCGAGAAGCTTTCGTACAACAAGTACGATCCGGTCGCGCGCAAGCACGTCGAATTCAAGGAAGCCAAGATCAAGTAATTGGTCCTGCCCTTCGTGAGATAGCAAAAACCCCGCATTGCACATGCGGGGTTTTTTGTTACGCTAAAGCATCGGACCGAAAAGTGCGAAGCGGTTTTCGGACGACTCCGATGCAACTAAAAGAGAGAGCGCTCGATCCGATTTCATCGGATCGTTAGGCGCTCTAAAGTGCCGATTGGTGACGCGAAATGCGACGAGTGGCGGCACTCGATGCTAGCAGTCCGTTAGCCAATTGGGGCTGAATGCGAATGAAAGTGGCTGGTCCGGAGCGGCATGTCGAAGAGGCCACTCTGTCCGCATCCGGACCAACCGCCCTACGGGGCTCAGGAGTTGCGGCGGACCTGAGAAGAGCCGTAGGGAACCCTCAGCGCCCGCTTTTGCGTTCCGCGCTGTGTTGGCTGCACCCTACGGTCTGGCGTCGAAAACACAAGGCAAACCGCGCCTTTCGGCCCGGTAAACCTTTGTTAATTATAACAGATAACCTTAACGGCGCGCCCTCTATGCGGCGTCGAACACCACGCGGTTGCGCCCTTCGCGCTTGGCCCGGTACAGCGCCACGTCGGCGCGCTTAACCAGCGTCTCGGGCGTATCGGCCTCGCTTTCATGCAGCGTCACTCCCACCGAGACCGTCACCGAGATCGGCCGGCCGGCATCGACCTCGAAACTCCGCTCTGCCACCGCCTGCCGCACCCGCTCGGCCACCAGTTCGGCCTGCACCATGTCGGTGTCGGGCATCAGCACCACGAATTCCTCGCCGCCGAATCGGCAAGCAAGATCAATGCCCCGGATGTTTCTCTTCAATCGGGTTGCGAACTCTTTCAGCACCAGGTCGCCGGCGTCGTGACCATAGGTGTCGTTCACGGCCTTGAAGTGGTCGATATCCAGAATCATCAGCGCCATGTCCCGGCCCTGGCTCTGCGCCTTGCTTAGCATCACGCTCAGATGCCGGTCGAAATACCGCCGGTTGTAGAGCCCCGTCATGTCGTCGGTCACGGCCATGGCCATGGTGTTGTTGACGCTCTGGCGCAACTCCAGCGCATAGCGATGACGGCGGATTTGCGTGCGCACACGGGCAGATAGCTCGTTCCGCTCGATCGGGCGGGAAATATAATCGTTCACCCCCAAATCCAGCGCCCGCACCACGCGGGGCCGGTCGCCCTCGTCGGCCATCAGGATGATGGGCAGGTTGCGCGTATGCTCCAGTGTGCGAATCTGCGAGCACACCCGCAACGGATCGAAATCGGCGAGCGACATCGCCACCAGCGCCAATTCATATTGCATGCCAGTGACTTGCAACACCGCATCGGCCGGATGGGTCAAGATATCCACGTCATGCTCAGGCGTGAGATAACCTTGTATCCGCTCGGCATGGCGCTGATCGGTGTCGATGATGAGAATGGAGCCGCCGGCCGTATTGATCTTGTCCATGGCCCGGATGGAGTCTTCGATGGCGATCTGCTGGCCGGTGACGGCGCGGGCGCGCAATTCGTCGGTCAGCGATTTCAGCCGCACCAGGCTTTTGACGCGCGCCATCAGTTGCAGGTCGTCCACCGGCTTGGTGAGGAAATCGTCGGCTCCCGCCTCCAGCCCCTTCACCCGGTCCGATGGCTGGTCGAGGGCCGTAATCATCACTACGGGAATATGCTGGGTGCGCGGATTGGCCTTGAGCCGCCGGCACACCTCGAATCCGTCCATGTCCGGCATCATCACATCAAGAAGGATGATATCGATTTCCGAGGAATCACAAATACTTAGCGCCTGCGGACCCGACAGCGCCGTCTCCACCTCGTAATATTCCGCCATCAGCCGCACCTCCAGGAGGCGGACATTGGTGGGAATATCGTCGACGATGAGAACGCGTGCTGTCACAACCCTGCCCCAAGACTACGGGCCGGCGCGCGCAGCGGCCGGCATCAGGCGAACTGAATAGGCGGGCGGCAGCGCTGCCCGCGATCAGGCCGGTCCAATGTAGTGGGCAATAGTTTCCAGAAAGTGAGGCACCGAGATCGGTTTGCTGATGTAACCCTCGCACCCGCCTTGAAGAATCCGCTCTTCATCGCCCTTCATGGCGAAGGCGGTGACGGCGATGACGGGAATATGGGCCAGTTCCTCGTCGTCCTTGAGCCATTTGGTCACCACCAGCCCGGAAACCTCGGGCAGTTGGATATCCATCAGGATCAGATCGGGATGGTGCGCCCGCGCCAGATCCAGCGCCTCCATGCCGTTTCGGGTCTGGATGACCGAATAGCCGCGCGATTCGAGCAGGTCGTTGAAGAGCTTCATGTTGAGCTCATTGTCCTCGACGATCATCACTGTCTTGGGCATCGGTCCTTCCTTGCGCCGTTCTGGCGCTCGCGGTGCTTCGCTTTGCGGCCACCTTGAGCTAGCATGCAATCTCTTACGAAACGTCAAATGAGGCCGGTGGTGATCCGCTCCGAAAAGCCCGAACCCGCCCTGGCTTCCCTTGCTGATGCCTGTCTCGGCTATCTGGCGGAAAACCCTGAAGAATTGCTGGCTTTCATGCAGTTCGCTGGGCTCGATCCCGGCGCGCTGCGCAGCGCGGTGGGCTCTGCCTCCCTTCAGCGTGGCCTTGTCGACTACTTTGCCTCAAACGAACCGATTCTGCTCGCCCTCTGCGCCAATTCGGGCCTTTCGCCCGAACAGTTCATGCGCGTCTGGCATCGGCTCAACCCGTCGGGATAGATCATGGCACAGGACTGGCTCTGCCGGGACTGCCTTGCCCATGCCGCCGGCGTGGCCCAGGCGCCCGCGCGCTGCCCCTCCTGCGGCTCGCCGCGCCTGCGCAGCCATGAGGAACTCTTCGCCCTCACCACCGCCCATCTCGATTGCGACGCCTTCTATGCCTCGATCGAAAAGCGCGACGATCCGGCGCTGCGCGACAAGCCACTCATTGTCGGCGGTGGTGTGCGGGGCGTCGTCGCCACCTGCTGCTACATCGCCCGCCAGTCCGGCGTGCGCTCCGCCATGCCCATGTTCCAGGCCCGCAAGCTCTGCCCCGACGCGGTCATCATCAAGCCGAACATGGCCAAATATGTGAGGGTCAGCCGCCAGATTCGTCAATTGATGGAAGAGCTTACCCCGCTGGTGGAGCCGCTTTCCATTGACGAGGCCTTCCTCGATCTTTCCGGCACCCAGGCCCTGCACAAGGCCGCGCCGGCTTTGGTTCTGGCCCGCCTCGTCCACCGGGTGGAGACGGAAATCGGCGTTACCATCTCGGTGGGGCTGAGCCATAACAAATTCCTCGCCAAGATCGCCTCCGACCTCGACAAGCCGCGCGGCTTCGCCGTCATCGGCGCCGCCGAGACCCTGTCTTTCCTCGCGCCCCAGCCCATCAGCCTCATCTATGGTGTCGGCAAGGTGTTCACCGAAACCCTGCGCCGCGAGGGGCTCATCACCATCGGCCAGTTGCAGCAGGAGCCGCCGGAAAACCTCATGCGCCGCTATGGCGAAACCGGCGCCAGGCTTGCCCGCCTCGCCCGCGGGCAGGACAGCCGCCGCATTTCTCCTGATGGCGAGATGAAGACCATCTCCTCCGAGACCACCTTCAACACCGATCTTGCCAGCCTCGAAGAGCTGTCCACCGAGTTGTTGCGCGTCAGCGAGCGGCTGTCCGAGCGGCTCAAGGCCAAGAACCTGGTCGGCGACACGGTGACGCTCAAGCTCAAATCCGCCGGTTTCCGCTTGCGCACGCGCGCCCGGCATTTGATGATCCCCACGCAACTGGCCAATGTCATCTACGAGACCGGCCGGTCGCTGCTGGCGCGCGAGGCCGATGGCACCGCGTTCCGGCTGATCGGCATCGGCGTTTCCGGCATCGAGCCGGCCGATGGCGTCGACCCGGCCGATCTGCTAGAGCCTCAGGTGGCCCGCAAGGCCGCCGCCGAAAGGGCCATGGACCGCGTGCGCACCCGCTTCGGGCGCGAGGCCGTG
Source organism: Devosia sp. (assembly GCF_034675085.1). GTDB lineage: Bacteria > Pseudomonadota > Alphaproteobacteria > Rhizobiales > Devosiaceae > Devosia. The sequence goes on along the minus strand of NZ_JAUCDN010000033.1, from coordinate 10,243 downwards.
GTCCGGGGCAAGCTGTACAGACACAAGCCGTCCCCGCCGCCGGCGGACCCGGACGAACACAATGAAGGCAAGACCAGATGACCGACCCCATCGAAAAACTCCGCGAATACGGCTACGACCTGCCCGCCGCCAAGGCGCCCGTGGCCAGCTATGTTCCCGTCACCCGGTCGGGCAATCTGCTCTTTGTTTCCGGCCAGATTTCCAGCAATGACGCCGGCGTGGTCACCGGCCTGCTGGGCGACACCATGAATGTGGTGCAGGGCGCCAACGCCGCCGAGCTCTCGGCCGTCAATGTCCTCGCCCAGATCGTGCATAATGGCGGCGTCAAGCTGGGCGACATCAAGCGTATCCTCAAGGTTACGGTTCTCGTCGCCTCCACGCCCGATTTCACCGAGCATCACCTGGTCGCCAATGGCTGCTCCAACCTGCTGGTGAGCGTGCTGGGCGACAAGGGCAAGCATGCCCGCGCCGCCTTCGGCGTGGCCGCCCTGCCCTTCGGCGCCGCCGTCGAGATCGAGGCCATCGTCGAAGTCTGATCTGCGCCGGGGAGAGGCGAGCCGCCTTTCCCCTTACATCGGCAGACGAACCGTCCTATCTCTAGGCGACACACCCTCCACGCCGCCGGAACCGCCTTGGCAGATCGAACGCCCCTTCGCGCCACCATTTATCCCAGCACCGCCGCCATCGCGCCGGCGGTATGGAACAGTCTCACGCCATCCACCCATGGCATCACCGACAACCCCTTCCTCGATCACGCCTTTTTCCTCGCGCTCGAAGCCTCTGGCTGTGCCACCGCCCAGACCGGCTGGCAGCCTCAGCACATCCTCGTCACCGATGAGAGCGACCGCCCGCTCGGCCTGATGCCGCTTTTCCTCAAATCCCATTCCATGGGCGAATATGTCTTCGATCAGGGCTGGGCCAATGCTCTGGAGCGCGCCGGCGGCAGCTATTATCCCAAGCTGCAATGCTCGGTGCCCTTCACGCCGGTCACCGCGCCCAAGCTGTTGGTGCCCGGCCGTGATCCAGCCATCGAAGCGGCGCTCCTTGAAACCGCCCAGCAACTGGCCCTCCAGCGTCAAGCCTCCTCCGTCCACGCCACCTTCGCGCCGTCCGACGAGGCCGAACGTATCGAAAGCCGGGGCTGGCTCAAGCGCATCGACACCCAGTTTCACTGGCATAATCAGGGTTTTGACAGCTTCGAGGCGTTCCTCGATACCCTTTCGTCGCGCAAGCGTAAGACCATCCGCCGCGAGCGCCGCGACGCATTGGCCGATGGGCTCACCGTCAAATGGTTGAGCGGCGCCGATCTGCGCGAGGAGCATTGGGACGCCTTCTATGATTTTTACGAGGATACCGGCGCGCGCAAATGGGGCCGGCCCTATCTCAACCGCGAATTCTTCTCGCGCCTCAACGCCACCATGGCTGACCGCATCGTGCTGATGCTCGCCTATGATGGACGGCAAGCCATTGCCGGCGCTATCAATTTTCGCGGGAAGGACCGTCTTTACGGCCGCAATTGGGGCTGCATCCGCGACGTGCCGTTTCTGCATTTCGAGCTCTGCTACTACCAGGCCATCGACTACGCCATCGCGCACAAGCTCGCCGTGGTCGAAGCCGGGGCGCAGGGCGAACACAAGCTCGCGCGCGGCTACGCACCGGCCACGACCACCTCGCTGCATTGGATCGCCCATCCCGGCCTGCACGACGCCGTGGCCGACTATCTCGAGGAAGAACGGGCAGCGGTAGAAAGCAATCAGGATATGCTGGAAGACTTCACCCCTTTCCGCCGGGGCGAGCGCACGGATCATTAAGCCGTTTCGTTTTTGATCGAAGCCCTCCCAGCCACCATGTCATTCCGGCGCAGGCCGAAATCCATGTCCGCATGTCACCCCACACTCTGGTGCAAGGGGAGAGCCTTCAGCGGGGCTTCCGGCCTGCGCCGGAATGACATTGCGGAAGGGGATAGGCCGCCCGGCCCCCAATGGTCTAGGCTCCAGGACAGCGATTCATCCGAACCCAGCGGGAGCCCCATGAGCTACGATCCGTCCAACATCTTCGGCAAGATTCTGCGCGGCGAGCTTCCCGCCCACAAGGTGTATGAAGACGAGACCGCATTGGTGATGATGGATATTTTCCCCCAGTCGCGCGGGCATACGCTCATCATTCCGCGAGCGCCCTCGCGTAACCTGCTCGATGCAGACCCGGCAGCGCTTGCAGGCGTCATGCCGTTGGTCCAGCGTGTTGCCAGGGCCGCCAAGGCCGCCACCGGCGCCGACGGCATCCGCCTGGCCCAGTTCAACGAGGCACCGGCCGGGCAGACGGTGTTCCACCTGCATTTCCATGTCATTCCGGTCTATGAAGGTGTGCCACTTGCCGCCCATGCGGGTGGCAAGGCCGACGACGCCGACCTGTCCGAACTGGCAAAAGCCATCGCCGCCGCGCTCTGAACCCGGGACGGTCGATCACAATTGGTGATCGACCACCAATCCGTTTTTCAGCGTCACGATGCGGTCCGCCCGCCGCGCCAGATCGTGATTATGGGTGGCGATCAGCGCCGCCGCCCCTTCGTCCTTGATCAGGCTGGCCAGCGCATTAAAGACGATGTCGCTGGTTTCGGGGTCGAGATTGCCCGTCGGCTCGTCGGCCAGGATCACCCGCGGGTGATTGGCGGCGGCGCGGGCAATGGCGATACGCTGTTGCTCGCCGCCCGATAGCTCGGCCGGTCTGTGGCTGGCGCGCGGCGCCACTCCCAGCAAGTCAAGCAACTCCATCGAGCGCTTTTCGGCCTCGGCCGGCGTCCGGCCTGCGATCAATTGCGGCATGGAAACATTTTCCAGCGCGGTGAATTCGGGCAGCAAATGATGGAACTGATAGACATAGCCCACCGTCGAGCGGCGCAGCTGCGTCCGCCCCCTGTCGCCCAGCCGGCTGGTCTTGATGCCCATGAGTTCCACTTCGCCGCCCTGCGGGCTTTCCAGCAGCCCGCATAGGTGCAGCAAGGTCGATTTGCCGGCCCCTGAAGGGGCCACCAGCGCCACCAGCTCACCACTGTGGACGGTGAGGCTCGCCGCCTCCAACACGCGCACCAAGCGCTCGCCTTCGCCATAGTGGCGATGGACGTCGCTCAGGATCAGATGCGGCTTACTCATAGCGCAGCGCCTCTACCGGATCATACTGAGCCGCTCGCCACGCCGGATAGATGGTGGCCAGAAAACTCAGGCACAGCGCCAGCCCCACCACCACGGCCACCTCCATCGGATCGGTCTTGGAAGGGAGCGAGGAAAGGAAGAACACTTCCGGCGGAAAGATCGCCACACCAAGCGTATTAGACAGAAAGGCCCGCAGCGGCTCGGCATTGGCGGCGATGACCAGTCCCAGCACCAGCCCGCTCAGCGTTCCCACCACCCCGATGGTGGTGCCGGTGATCGAAAAGATGCGCATGATGGCGCCGCGCGTCGCCCCCATGGTGCGCAGGATGGCGATGTCTGAACTCTTGTCCTTCACCAGCATGATCAGGCTGGCGATGATGTTGAATGCCGCCACCAGGATAATCATGGACAGGATGGTGAACATCACCACCCGCTCCACCTGCAGGGCGGAGAAGAAGGTTTCGTTGCGCTGCTGCCAGTCGGTCAGGATCAGCGGCCGCGCATCGCTGTCGGCCTGAAGCCGGTTGCGCATGGTGACGATGTCGTCGGGATTGTCGATGAAGATTTCCGCCGCCGTCACCCGGTCGATCCGCTCATAGGCGGCGTCGATCTCTTCATCGCTGGCCAGGGGGTCGAGCGGCCCCATGCCGGGCTTGAGCACCTCGTCATAGAGCTTGAAATAATCCTGAGCCGCCTCCAGCGGCATATAGAGGAACAAGCTGTCGAACTCGACCATGCCGAGATTGAAGATGACATTGACCGGATAGGAGCGGATCTGCGGCGTCGGCCCGAAAGGCGTCATCGCCCCATCGGGATTGATGAGCTGGATCTTGTCGCCCAGCGACAGGCCGAGCGCCTGCGCCAGCCGGTAGCCGATGGCAACGCCCTGGCTGCCGTCCCAGCCATCCCAGCCGCCCTGCTCCGCCGCATCATGCAGCAGCTTGAGCTTGGCGATATTCTCCGCATCCATGCCGCGTACGCTGACGCCGGTGGAATTACCCTTGCCCGTCGCCAGCACCTGCCCTTCGACGAAATAAACGGCGAAGCTCACCCCATCCACCTGCTCCAGCGCGGCGATGGTCTGCTTGTAGTCGGTGAACTCGCGCTCGATGGGATAGGCGGTGAAATGTCCGTTGAGGCCAAGGATCTTGGTCAGAAGCTCAGCGCGGAATCCGTTCATCACCGACATGACCACGATCAGCGTCGCCACCCCGATCGCCACCCCCACCATGGTGAGGCTGGCGATCCCCGCGATGACCGCCTCCTTGCGCCGGGCGCGCCGTTAGCGCCCCGCGATCATCCATTCGAAGCGCGAAAAGGCGCGCGTCCCCTTTCCATGCAGTGGCGGCGCCGTATCGCTCAAATGTCGATATTCCTTTGCGGTTCGATCAGCGCCTTGAGGCGCGCCACGGCATCGGCCAGCGGCAGGGTTTCGCGCTCGCCGCTCTTGCGGTGCTTGATTTCGGCCTCGCCCGCCTTGAGCCCGCGCGGGCCGAGGATGATCTGGTAGGGAATGCCGATCAGGTCGGCGGTGGCGAATTTGGCCCCGGCCGGCTGGTCGCGGTCGTCATAGAGCATGTCGAGCCCGGCGGCGGTCAGCTCGTCATGGAGCTTGTCGCAGGCGGCATCGCACTCGGCGTCGCCCGCCTTGAGATTGATGAGAACGGCCTCGAAGGGCGCGACGGAAACCGGCCAGACGATGCCGTTTTCGTCGTGGCTGGCCTCGATGATGGCCGGCACCACCCGGGTGAGCCCGATGCCGTAAGATCCCATATGCACGGTGACTTCCTTGCCGTCCGGCCCGGTGACGCTGGCCTTCATCGGTTCGGAATACTTGGTGCCGAAGTAAAAAATATGGCCGACTTCGATGCCGCGCGCCGAAACGCGCTTGTCTTCGGGCACCGCCGCCTCATAGGCGGCGTGATCGACCATTTCCTCGGTCGCCGCGTAAAGCGAGGTCCAATCGTCGACGATGGGCTTGAGATCGCCTCGGAAGTCGGTGTCGCGGGCGGGAATAGGCTTGTCGAGCAGGTCGCGGTGGCAGAACACCGCGCTTTCCCCGGTCTCGGCGAGAATGATGAATTCATGGCTGAGATCGCCGCCGATGGGGCCGGTATCGGCACGCATCGGAATGGCCGTCAGCCCCATGCGCGCATAGGTGCGCAGATAGGCCACGAACATGCGCTCATAGGCGGCGACGGCCTGCTCCTTGTCCAGATCGAAGGAATAGGCATCCTTCATCAGGAATTCGCGGCTGCGCATGGTGCCAAAGCGCGGACGCACCTCGTCGCGGAACTTCCACTGGATATGGTAGAGATTGAGCGGCAGATCCTTGTAGGACTTCACATAGGCCCGGAAGATGTCGGTAATCATCTCCTCATTGGTGGGGCCATAGAGGAATTCGCGCTCGTGCCGGTCCTCGATGCGCAGCATTTCCTTGCCATAGGCGTCATAGCGCCCCGACTCGCGCCAGAGCTCGGCCGACTGGATGGTAGGCATCAGCAATTCGACAGCGCCGGAGCGATTCTGCTCTTCCTCGATGATGCGCTGCACCTTCATCAGCACCTTGTAGCCAAGGGGGAGCCAGGAATAGAGCCCCGAGGCCTGCTGGCGGATCATCCCCGCACGCAGCATCAGGCGGTGCGAGACGATCTCCGCTTCCTTGGGAACGTCGCGCAGCACCGGCAGGAAATAGCGAGACAGGCGCATGTGAACTCCCGAAAACGTCCGTCGACTCAAGGCTTTTCTAGATGCCCACTCAAATCCTACTCGTCTATCCGATGCAAGCATGGAAGCCATGCAGAATCTGCGTGACAGGCCCGATTCTTGTTGTTAGGGTCACGCGCAATAAGACAAAGGCGGTTCAAACCGCTGGACGTCGACAACGTCAAGGGAGGAGCGTTGGCAGCCGCTTCACTAGCGTGCCTAAGACCAGCGTATTGTCGGACAAACTTATTTCAGCGGGGCCTTCGTGCCCCGCTTTTTTATTGTCGCTTCCCTATGCCGGCAAAATATAACCGATTTAAGACAGCTCTTTGGCTCGACGCTTTAGCTTGCGGCCTATCCGGCTTTTCCCACTCAGCGGTTCCAGTAATAATGCAGCGTTTCGTTGCTGGCGCCCCACAGCAGCAGGGCCGTGGCGATGATGGCGACCAATGTGGCGATCAGGAACTTGAACAGCAGCCGCGGCACCACTGGCGCGCCCGGTTCGGTGCCGGCAACCACATCCCCCGCCTCGGCCTGGCTGCGATTGCCCATGGAAATGATTGGCACCAGGCAGAGCCACCAGACGATGAAGAAAACGGCGATGAAAGAGCCGATCTGCATGGGTAATTCTCCTGGGTGAGAGGCTGGTGGGGGCCGCCCGGCAAAAAGCGGCACCCTCAACACATAATCCCGTCGCGCCCGCAGGGAAAGCGCGCGCTCCCGTTTCCTATTGCCGCAGCTCCTAAACGCGGTGGACGAACACCGAGACATTGGGCTTGCGGCCCCAATAGGCGTTGACCTCGTTACGGATACCCTTGAACAGAGCCGAATTGAGCACTTCGGTATCGCCGCGCCGCTTGTTCGGCATGGAGCGGATGATGCCCTTGACCGTGTTCTCGATGAGTTCGCTGAGCGATTCATCCTCGGTTTCGGGCAGCCCCTCGACCACAAGATCAGGGCCGGAGACCACTTGCCCGCCGCCATTGACGCACAGGCTCACCACCACATGGCCGCCAAAGGACAGACGGCGCCGCCCCTTCACCCCCGATTCCTCGGGTGTGCACAGCACCAGCCCGTCGAGGTAAAGCTCGCCGGTGCGCACTTCGGCCGGGAAGGTCATCGGCTCGGGGAAAAGCCGCACCATGTCGCCATTGCGCGCCTCGCACACATTGGCGATGCCGGCATCCCGCCCGAGTTGGGCATGGGCTTCCAGATGCATGGCCTCGCCATGCACGGGCACCAGGACGTCGGGTTTGAGCCAGCCATAGAGCTTGCGCAATTCTTCCCGGCGCGGATGGCCCGTGACATGCACCAGCCCGTCATCGCGGGTAATCACCTCGATACCCTTGTCGATCAGGCGGTTCTGGATGTCGTTGACTTCCCGCTCATTGCCGGGAATGGCCCAGGACGAGAAGATCATGCGATCACCGGCGTTGAGATCGATGACCGGGTGCTCGCCCCGCGCGATGCGGGCGATGGCCGCGCGAGCCTCGCCCTGGCTGCCGGTGCAGATCAGCACGATCTTGTTGCGGGCGATGCTGCCATAGGCGTCCTGGTCGAGCAGCGGCGGCAGGCCTTCGAGCATGCCCTGCTCGCGGGCAATCCCCATGATGCGATGGAGGGACCGACCGGACATCACCACCTGCCGCCCGGCCTTGTCGGCGGCACGGATGATGGAAATCACCCGCCCTACATTGGAGGCGAAGGTGGTGACGGCCACGCGGTGCGGCGCTTCGGCAATCAGCTTGGTCAGCGTTTCGGCGACATCCGCCTCGCTGGGACTCTCGCCATCCTTGAGCGCATTGGTGGAATCGCAAACCAAGGCCAGCGGCGTCGAGCGGTCCTCGCCGATCTTTTGCAGCCGGGCCACGTCGGTGGGTGCATTGCCCACCGGAGTGGGGTCGAGCTTCCAGTCGCCGGTATGCAGCACGCGCGCGGCGGGCGTCGAAATCAGCAGCGCATTGGCTTCTGGAATCGAGTGCGCCACATTGATGGCTTCGATGGTGAAGGGCCCGACCGAAAAGGGCTGTCCCGGCCGCATGATGGTCACATCGACATTGTCGATAATGCCGTCCCCTGCTCGCTTGGCGGCCAGCATGGCGGCGGTGAAGGGCGTGCAGAACACCGGCTTGTCAAACACCGGCCAGAGGTCGAGCACCGCCCCGTAATGGTCTTCGTGGCTGTGGGTGAGGATCAGCGCCAGCACATCGTCGGCATGTTCCTCCAGAAATTCGGGGTTGGGCATGATGAGTTCGATGCCCGGCAGGTCCGGCCCGCCGAAGCTGACGCCGCAGTCCACCACGATCCACTTGCGCGAACGCTCGGGACCGAAGCCGTAGGCGCCCATATTCATGCCGATTTCGCCCACGCCGCCGAGCGGCACAAAGACGAGTTCATCCCTTTGGTTTTTAGCCATGGGTCGATTTATCCTTTCTCGCGCAACGCCGGGCGATCTTTGGTCGCCGGTCGCCTGCGCAATTGTTGCGGTCAGCTTCGGGCGCTGGCCGTTGCCCCAAAATGGACGTCGCCCGCCGTGATGGCGATGCGACGATTGTCGTCGGCGCGCACGATCAGCCGGCCCGCCGCGTCGATAGTTTCAAATATGCCGCGCACCACCTGGCCATCCTGCTGCACAGCAACCGGAGCGCCGATGCCGGCGGCAGAACCGCGCCAGAGGCCGAGCACGTCGCTGACGCCGCGCCCCTCATCCCATAGCCCGAAGGCTTCCACCCAGGCATCGCTGAGCGCCGCGAACACATCGCCCGCCATGCGCTGCACTCCCAGTTCGGCAAGGCTGGTGGCCGGATAAGGCAGGCCTTGGGGCGCCGCCACCGCATTGACGCCGAAACCGAGCACGATGGCCTGCCGTCCATCCGACAAACGGGTCGCTTCGAGCAGGATACCGGCGAGCTTGGCACCGTCCGCCAGCACGTCATTGGGCCATTTGAGCGCGATGCGCCCGCCACCATCGGCCGCATCTGCCCCATCGATGCCGATCTTGACCAGCCCTGAGGGCAGGATGGAGGCCAGTGCCCGATTGAGCGCCACGCCGGCGACAAAGCCCAGCGTCGCGGTGACCGTAGGATCGGCTTCGGGCACGATCAGCAGGCTGGCGGCAAGATTGCCATGAGGGCTTTCCCAAGGGCGACCGCGCCGCCCCCGCCCCGCCGTCTGTTGCAGCGCGGCAAACCAGATGCCGCCGGGATCGCCGGCGGCAGCGGCGGACAAGGCCTCAGCATTGGTCGAGCCGATGACATCGAAGACGCGCAGCCTGTATCCGGCCGCGCGCGCCTTGGGCCCAAGCCCGAGATCGGTCACCTAGAGCAGGCTTCCGGCGGCGATCCGGGCGAAATCCGCCAGGGGGCCACCGAAGACGAAGTAGTAGGCCAGCACGAAAATGCCGCTCAGCGCCATGATGATGTTGAGCTCGTTCGGCACGGCTTCGAAGGTGGAGACCGGCTCGTCGAAATACATGATCTTGACGATGCGGAGATAATAGAAAGCGCTGACGGCCGAGGCCAGAACGCCGATCACCGCCAGGATATAGAGATGCGCATCGATGGCTGCAAGGAAGACATGCCATTTCGCGAAGAACCCGGCCAGCGGCGGCATGCCGATCAGCGAGAACAGCAGCACGGCCATGATGGCGGCAACGAAGGGCCGCCCCTGGGCTGCGCCGGCCAGATCCTCGATGTTTTCCGCATAGCCCTTTTCGGTGCGGAAGGCGAGCAGGCAGGCAAACAGCCCCAGCGTCATCACCACATAGATGGCCATGTAGATCGCCACGCCTTCCGCCCCGCCGGCGGTCGCCGAGGACAGGCCGACCAGGGCAAAGCCGACATGGCCAATGGAAGAATAGGCGATGAAGCGCTTGAGTGAGCGTTGGCCGATGGCCGCAAAGGAGGCGAGAACCATGGAGGCGATGGACAGGAAGATGAGGATCTGCTGCCAGTCGTGGCTGATGTCCTGGAAGGTGTTCATGACCAGCCGGATCAGCAGCGCCATGGCCGCGACCTTGGGCGCGGTGGCAAAGAACGCCGCAACGGCGGTTGGCGCCCCCTCATAGACGTCCGGCGTCCACATATGGAACGGCACGGCCGAAATCTTGAAGGCAACGCCCGCCAGCAGGAACACCACGCCGAAGATCAGGCCGATGGACCGCCCTTCGCTGGCGATCGCCACGACGATTTCCGAAAGATTGGTATGGCCGGTAAAGCCATAGATCAGCGAAGCGCCATAAAGCAGCAGGCCCGAGCTGAGCGCGCCGAGCACGAAATATTTCAGGCCCGCCTCGGTCGAGCGCCCGTCGTCGCGCTTGAAGGACGCCAGCACGTAGAGCGCCAGCGACTGCAATTCCAGCCCGACATAAAGGCTCATCAGGTCATTGG
>NZ_JAUCDN010000032.1:0-17440 GCF_034675085.1 Devosia sp. | reverse complement strand
CGCGCGCGCGCCATAGGAAATGCGCGCAGCTCCTTCGAGCAGCGGCGCGATGGATGGATGGGTCTTGAAGCGCTGGAACTCATCAAAGGGCGAGACGGTAGGGTCGGTATAGTCGAGATAGGTCACCAGCCCCAGATAGAGCTGGCGATCGGCCGCATGATAGGCGAAGCCGCCCCCGGCCATGTCGTTGCCAAGCGGATAGCCCAGATAGTGATCGACCCGGCCCGGCTGGTGGCGATCCTCGGCAATCTGCCAGATTTCCTTGATGCCCAGCCCATATTTCTGCGGCTCGCGGGCAAGGCCGTGCCGGTCGATCACCTTCCTGGCCAGCGATCCGCGCGCGCCCTCGGCGAGGAGCGTATATTTGGCTTCCAGCGCAATGCCTTCTGCAAAGCCGGGCTTGGGATTGCCGGCGCGGTCGCGCCCCAGATCGCCGGTGATGATGCCGCGCACCGGCCCGCCGTCTCCGCCCAGCACGTCGACGGCAGCCGTCATGGGGAAGATATCGACGCCCAGCGCGCTCGCCTGCTCACCGAGCCAGCTCACCAGATTGCCCAGGCTGACGATGACGGCATCGGGTGTCCTGAGCTGGGGCGGCAGCAGAAAATGCGGCAGGGCGAAATCGCCCCGGGTCGTCAGGTAATGATAGGTGTCGCGCGTCACTTCCGGGCCGACAGGAGCGCCCTTGAGCCGCCAGTCGGGAATAAGCGCATCGAGCCCCACCGGATCCATCACCGCGCCGGACAGAATGTGCCCGCCCAGCTCGGCGGCCTTTTCCACAACGGTAACGGCGATTTCGGGATGGCGCTGCTTGATGCGAATGGCCGCGGCAAGGCCGGCCGGACCCGCACCGACGATCACGACATCCGTCGAGAGGGTTTCGCGCGCACCGGCCTCTGCCATAAAGGAATGCCTCACCGTTCCTGCCGCGCGGCTGGCCGCGCCAAACGGGTTGTGACATAACAGAGATCATGGCTGAAACGCGACCGCTAAATCACGAGGAAATGCTCGCCGCCCTCGACTGGTATCGGGCGGCCGGCGTCGATGTCGCCGTGGGCGAAGAGCCCATCGACCGCTTCGCTCAACGGCCACCGCCGCGCGGCCCGGCTCCCGCGATGACGGCCAGTGCGCAGGAGCGGCAAGCCGCCCCGCCACCCACCCTGCCGCTGGGAGGCGATCCAGCCGAGGCGCGCGGGCTGGCCGCCTCGGCCCAGACGCTCGATGAGCTGCGGACCATCCTCGAAACCTATGATGGATGCGGACTCAAGCTGCGCGCCACCCGGCTCTGCTTCGCCGATGGCAATCCGGAGGCCAAAATCATGCTGATCGGGGAGGCCCCCGGCGCCGAGGAGGACCGGCAGGGCAAGCCCTTCGTGGGCCGATCGGGCCAATTACTCGACCGCATGCTGGCCGCCATCGGGCTCGACCGGAGCCTGGTTTATATCGCCAATACCGTACCCTGGCGCCCGCCGGGCAACCGCACCCCTACGCCTGAGGAAATGGCGCTCTGCCTGCCTTTCCTGCACCGTCAGGTGGAACTGGTGGCGCCGCGCCTCGTGATGACGCTGGGCGGGCCGGCGATGCAGACCATTTTCAACACCACTGCCGGCATCATCAAGATGCGCGGCAAGTGGCAGAGCCTGGCCATCGGCAATCACCAGGTCGATGCCATCCCGACGCTGCATCCGGCCTATCTGCTGCGCAACCCCGCCGCCAAGCAGCAGGCTTGGCGCGACCTGCTGGCGCTCAAGCTCAAGCGGTCCGAACTGGGGCTCGACTAGCCGATCGGCTCAAAATTGCCTTTTATCGCCAATGGCCCCTGCCAATTGCGAAACGTCGCGTTATTGTCGAACCCATGTGATTTGCACGCGTTCCGTTTTTCCCGGCAGTGGAAGCGACATGGCCTCAGTCATCAAGATCTATGCTCTTTTCCTCGGCTCGGCGCTGCTGATGTTCGGCGGCGGCCTGCAAGGCCTGCTGCTTTCCGTGCGCGGGGCGGAGGAAGGCTTTTCCATGCTGGCGCTGGGCCTGATCGGCACCGGCTGGTCGGTGGGATTCGTCGCCGGCTCGGTTACCGTGCCGCTGGTGGTGCGCAAGGTCGGCCATATTCGCGCCTTCTCGGTGATGGCGGCCATCGGCACCATCACCATTCTGCTCAACCTGCTGCTGGTCAACGATATCAGCTGGATCATACTGCGCTCGCTGTCGGGCTTCTGCTTCGCCGGCGCGGCGATGATCGTGGAAAGCTGGCTCAACGAAGTGGCCGAAAACAAGAGCCGCGGCACCATCTTCTCGATCTATGTCACCATCAACATGGCCTCTTCCACCATGGGACAGATCGCCATGTCGGTCACCGGCACGGCCGGCTACATTCCCTTCGTGGTCGGGGCCATCAGCTTCATCTGCGCGGTGCTGCCCACCGCGCTCACCTCCAGCCCGCAGCCGCGCCCGCTGGCCTCGGCCAAGCTCGATATCGGCCTGCTCTACCGCACCTCGCCGGTCGCGGCGATTGCCGCCTTTTCCTGCGGCATGGCCAATGGCGCCTTCGGCACCATGGCCCCGGTCTATGGTCACGCCCAGGGGCTGGATTCGAGCGGCATTGCCCTGCTGTTCGCGCTCGCCGCCACGCTGGGCGCGACTGCGCAGATTCCCTTCGGGCGCCTGTCCGACCGCATCGACCGGCGCCTGGTGCTCATCGGACTGGCCAGTTTCGCCGCCTTTATCGGCGCGCTCACCGTGCTCATCAATCCCGGGCCCAACTGGGTGATGTTCGTGTTGTTCGCAGCCTATGGCTTTGCCGCCAATCCGCTTTATGCCGTGGCCGTGGCCCATGCCAACGACTTTGCCCGCGACGGCGAATTCGCCAAGATCGCCGGAGGCATGCTGATGACCATGGGCATCGGACTGGCGATCGGTCCGGCGCTGGCTTCGTTCATCATGGGGGCATGGTCGCCGGTGGGATTGTTCACCGTCACCGCCTCCTTCCATGGCGCCTTGGCGCTTACAGCGTTCCTGCGGATGCGCGCTAGAAAGAGCAAGGACGCCACCGAACGAGCCCCGTTCCGCCCCATGGTCACCGGCAAGCCCGACACGCCCGAAACTATCGAGCTCGACCCGCGCGCCGAAAGCGAGGCCTATCCGCTGGCATCGGAAGAGCCTGCGGTGCCAGACGAGCTGGCAATGCCACCTGAGGAGACCGATGATGTTCAAGACCGCCCGGTTTGACGACCGCGCCTTCGTGCCGCTCGCCATTGCGGTAATCACGGTTTCCGACAGCCGCACGCTCGAAACCGACACCAGCGGGGCGCTGCTGCAATCGCTGCTGGAGGCTGACGGCCATAGCTGCGCCGGTCGCCAGGTCGTGCCCGACGACATCCAGCTCATCCGCAAGGCGGTGCAGAGCTATATCGCCGACCCGGAAGTCAATGTGGTGCTGACCACAGGGGGCACCGGCTTTTCGGGGCGCGATGTCACCCCCGAAGCGGTCGAGCCCTTGTTCGACAAGCGCATGGAAGGCTTTTCCGTGCTCTTCCATCAATATTCGGCCACCACGGTGGGCACCAGTTCGTTGCAATCGCGCGCCACGGCGGGCCTTGCCGGCAGCACATTCATCTTCTGCCTGCCCGGCTCGCGCGGCGCCTGCCGCGATGCCTGGGAGGGCATTTTGAGCCAGCAGCTCGATTATCGGCACAAGCCCTGCAATTTCGTCGAGATCATGCCCAGGCTCACCGAGCGCTGATGGGCGACCGCATCCTTGTCGACGCGCCCAAAGTCGCCCGCATGGTGGCGCGGCAGTTTCCGCGCTGGGCGCATCTGCCCGTAACCCCCGTAGCGCGGAGCGGCTGGGACAATCACACCTTTCATCTTGGCCCGGCGATGAAGATCCGCCTGCCCAGCGCCGAGCGCTATGCAGCGCAGGTGGAAAAGGAAAACCGCCATCTGCCCCTTCTGGCGCGATCGCTTCCCCTGCCCATACCGGAGCCGCTCGGCATCGGCCGGCCGGACGCCGATTTCGCCTGGTCCTGGTCGGTCCAGAGCTGGATCGCGGGCGAGACCGCCAGCCGCGAGCGGATCGCCGACATGGCGGGCTTCGGGCGTGATCTGGGCCTGTTTCTGTCTGCCCTGCAACGGGTCGATGCGCGCCAGGGCCCGCCAGCGGGAACCCATAATTTCCATCGGGGCGGCGACCTGGCCGTCTATGACGCCGAAGCCCAGCGCAGCATCGCTGCCTTGGGCGGCCGCATCGACGGGCCGGCGGCGCTCGCCGTCTGGCGGGAGGCGCTGGCCAGCCGCTGGACCGGATCCCCTGTCTGGGTTCATGGCGACATCGCCGTGGGCAATCTGCTGGTGCGTGAAGGGCGACTGTCGGCGGTCATCGATTTCGGCAGTTGCGGAACGGGCGATCCAGCCTGCGATCTGGTGATCGCCTGGCTGTTTCTGGATGGGCCGGGCCGCGTCGCCTTTCGCAGTGCCCTGCCCCATGACGCCGCCACCTGGGCGCGGGCGCGCGGCTGGGCCCTGTGGAAGGCGGCCCTGATGGCCGCGAAGGATCAGGGCAGCCACCCCGAAGAGCAGCCGCCCTTATTGGTTATCGAGGCGCTGATTGCCGAGCGTCGGGGACTGGCCCGGCCTTAGTGAGCGGAGACAATTGCCGGATCGCCGGGCGGGGGCCGGCGGATCATCAGCGCCGCCAGGATCATGAACACCGAAAGCACCGCCCCCACGCTGAAGGCCAGGCGAATGCCGCCCGCCAGCGCTGACACCGGATCGAGCCCGGTTCCGGCAAGGGCGGCGGACTGGATGGTCATCACCGCCACGAAAAGCGCAATGCCGGCGGCGCCGGCCAGTTGCTGCACCGAGCCGAGCACGGCGCTGGCATGGGAATAAAGCTCCTTGCGCACCGAGCCCATGGAAGCGGTGAAGACTGGCGTGAAGACCAGCGCCAGGCCGATGCTGAGCACCACATGGCCGGCCAGCAGCATCCAGACCGGCGTCTGCTGGCCCACCATGGTCAGCCCGCCCATCACCAGCGTCACCAGCAGCGTGCCGGGCACGGCCAGCACGGTGGGTCCGAGCCGGTCGTAGAGCCGGCCGACCAGCGGCCCCATCAGCCCCATCACCAGCCCGCCAGGCAGCATCAGCAGCCCGGTCTGCAAGGTATCGAGCCCCACAACGTTCTGCGTATAGATCGGCAGCAGGATGATGGTGCCCAGAAGCGTCATCATCGCCACCAGCATCATGCTCACGGCGATGGTGTAGTTGCGCGAACGGAAGACGCGCAGGTCGAGCAGCGCCCGGTCCCTTTCCTGCAGGCCGAGCTGACGCCAGACGAACAGCACCATGCCGATCACGCCGACGATGACAATCATCCAGGCTGGAACCGGCGAGGCCGCATTGGCATGGGCGACTTCCTCGCCGAAGCTGGAAAGGCCATAGACCAGCCCGCCAAAGGCCAGGGCCGAGAGGATGACCGAGACCAGATCGAGCGGGGCATAGCGCGGCGTCGAGACGTTCTGGATGCGGCGCCAGCCCAGCAGCAGCGCACCGATAGCGATGGGCAGCACGAGGATGAACATCCAGCGCCATTCCAGATGCGCCAGGATGAACCCGCCGATGGTGGGGCCAACCGCGGGCGCCACGGACATGACGATGGAAATATTGCCCATGGTGGTGCCCCGGCTTTCGGGCGGCACCAGGGTCATCACCGTTGTCATCAGCAGCGGCATCATGATGGCGGTGCCCACGGCCTGAACCACTCGACCTGCAATCAGCACCTCCAGCCCCGGCGCAATGGCGCAGATCAGCGTGCCCAGCGTGAAGATGGACATGGCCAGAAGAAATATCGGCCGCGTATTGAGCCGTTGCAGCAGGAAGCCGGTAATGGGAATCACCACCGCCATGGTGAGCAGGAAGGCGGTGGTCAGCCATTGGGCTGCGCTTGCCGTCACGCCCAGGTCGGCCATCAGATGCGGAATGGCGACGCTCATCACGGTTTCGTTGAGGAACACCACGAAGGTGGACACGAGCAACAGCGCGATGACCAGCCGGTTGCGCGCGGCATCACCGCTATTGGCGGGGGCCGCCGCCTGGACGGCGTCGAATGTCGGTGCATGGTCGGTCATGGTGTCGTCCTCGGGCCGGAAAACGGAAAAGCCACCCCTTTGCGAGGCGTTACAGCAGATCGGGGTGACGAAAGAGGTCAGCAGCTCGTCGGGCGGGGCTCATTGGCCCCGGCAAAAATCGGGCTCGCCTCTCTAGAGCTTTCCGGCCCCGCCGTCCACTCACAATTTCGCCGCCAATGTTCTTGTTATGTTCTCATTCAATTGCTACATTTTCATTGAGGCTCGGCAAGCTGATTCCGCCGCTGCCCCCGTCCGGAGATGAGACATGGCCCTGACACAGTTGCCTTCCTTCGAAGCGCTGGACCGGCTCAGCCGTAGCCGGGACGCCGATCTGGCGCGGCGCGAGCTGCTCAGCCCCGACCGCATTCGCGGGCGCGGGGCACAGTCCAACCAAAGCGGTCGCTTCGAGCGTCACCGGCGGGAAAATTTCGATGACGGCTGGGACAATGTCGAGCCCCTGCCGCTTTTCGAAACCGTCGAGCATGTCGAGCGCGCCCGCACCATCATCACCAGCAATGACAGCCCCGACATTCCTTTCGAACGCTCGATCAACGCCTATCGCGGCTGTGAGCATGGCTGCTCCTATTGCTTCGCGCGGCCAAGCCACGCCTTTCTCGGCCATTCGGCCGGCATAGAGTTCGAACGCGACATCTATGTGAAGGCCAATGCGGCGGAGGCGCTGCGCGCCGAGCTGGCCGCGAAGACCTATCGCCCCAAGCCCATTGCCATGGGCACCAATACCGACCCCTACCAGCCAGCCGAACGCAAGCACCGCCTGACGCGCGGCATTCTGGAAGTCATGCTGGAAACGCACCATCCGGTGATGATCACCACCAAATCGGCGCTGATCTGCCGCGATCTCGATCTGCTTGGGGCGCTGGCCGGGGAAGGGCTGGTCAAGGTCGCCATTTCCATGACCTCCATGGATCACAAGCTCAGCCGCAAGATGGAGCCGCGCGCCTCCTCACCGGCGCGGCGGCTGGAGGCCATAAGGCTGCTGAGCGAGGCCGGCGTGCCCGTCTCGGTCTTCGCCTCGCCGATGATTCCGGCGATCAACGACATGGAGCTGGAGCGCATTCTGGACGCGGCCAAGGCGCAGGGCGCGGTCGGCGCCTCCATGATCCTTCTGCGCCTGCCCGGCGAGGTGCGCGATATTTTCCGCGAATGGCTGCTGCGGCATTTCCCCGATCGGGTGCGACATGTGCTGGCGCTGGTGCGCGATACGCGCGGCGGCGGCGGCAACGATCCCCGCTGGGGAACGCGCATGACCGGGGAAGGCCCCTATGCCACCCTGCTGCGGCAGCGTTTCGACAAGGCCTGCGAGCGCTACGGCCTTCTCACCAGGCTGCCGGGGCTGCGCACCGATCTCTTCGTGCCGCCCCGCATCGAAAGCCGGCAATTGAGCTTGTTCTAGCGCTCAATATTGCGCCACGCGCCGTGCATAGGTGGCCATGAAATCGAGCGAGGCGGACACGCCGCGCAGCGACAGGCGCACGATGCGCGGAGCCGCTTCCCCTTGCATGGGAATGGAGAGGGTCACGGCATTGCGCTCCACCATCGCCGCCAGCACGGCGGCGCTGCGCGCGGGATCGGCGATGAAATATTGATTGGCCGCAGTGTAGCGGGTTTCCAGATCGGCAGGAAAATCGAAGCGTTCCGGCTTTGTGTTCCCGAAAGTCATCAGCAAGGGGCGCTTTTCATCCACGAGGGCGCCATTGGCGGCCACGGTCAGGGCTACATCGCGACCTCCGGTCAGCCGGTTATGGATCAGGGTGAGCTTATAGGCGGGCTGGCCGGCGGCATTCAATTCGGCGCTGCCGGTGCTGGCAAAACAGGCAAAGCCGTAATAATCAGCGGCATCCTCATCGATGGCGTCGGGACAGGCGGCGAGCCAGTCGCGGTTATATTCCCGCCACTCCCCGAAGGGATGATGGAACGGTTCTGCCGCCCCCGGCGACGTAGCGACGACGAGAAACATGAAGGCGATGCCAAATCTGGCGATCATCGGGTCTGCTTTCCGCTGGAGCCCCCAGCGGGCGATGTATAGCAGCCGCAAAGAAAAAATGGAGGCGGAATGAAAATCAGCGTTTACAACGGCCTCACCCTGCTCGAGGTGGACGCAGAAGGCCCTCTGCTGTCCAGCGACCGGGACGCCGCGGACCTGGTGGGCGAGGGCTTTGGCGCCGAGGCCGACCTGACCGTGGTGCCCGTGGCGCGCTTTTCTCCAGAATTTCTCGAGCTCAGAAGTGGCATTGCCGGCATCTTTTTCCAGAAGTTGCAAAATTATAACCAGCGTCTCGTGGTCCTGGGCGATATCGGAGCGGCCGTCGCCGCCAGCACGTCGCTGCATGATTTCGTCTCTGAAACCAACCGTCGCGGCCATCATCTCTTTGTTCCCGACATGGCCGCTCTCAAGGCTCGTCTCTGAATGCTTTCTCCGTCCCCCGATTTCAGCCATGAAGAAGCGCTGATGGCGCGCGGGCATGGCATCGTCGCCGGCATAGACGAGGCCGGGCGCGGACCGCTGGCTGGTCCGGTGGTGGTCGCGGCCGTTGTGCTCGACCCGGCGGCGCTGCCTGCGGGGCTCAACGATTCCAAGAAGCTCAGCCCGGCCCGGCGCGAAAGCCTTTTCGCCGCCGTCATGACCAGCGCCATGGCCGTTTCCGTGGTGGCGGTGCCGCCGGCGCTCATCCTCGCCCGCAACATAAGGGGCGCCACGCTCTGGGGCATGGCCGAGGCGGCGCATAGCCTCTCCCGCGCGCCCGGAGCGGCGCTGATCGACGGGCGCGATGTCCCTCCCGGCCTGCCCTGCCCCGGCCATGCGCTGATCGGCGGCGACGGGCTCAGCCTGTCGGTGGCCGCCGCCTCCATCGTCGCCAAGGTGATGCGCGACCGCATGTGCGCGATCATGGACTGCGACACACCCCAGTTCGGCTTTGCCGGCCACAAGGGCTATGGTACGGCCCTGCATATCGAGGCGCTGACCCTGCATGGCGCCAGCCGCCATCATCGTGCCGGTTTCGCACCGGTGGCTGCCGTGCTGCGCGCTGCGACGGAGGGCTCTTAACCTTCCGCTAACCCTATGAAAAAACGAGCCATTAACCCTGGCGGGCTACAAAGGCAGGGTTAGTGATGCGTTAGGGTTAAGTAGATGTTGCGGACCGCGCGTAGGGCTGAGCCAGCCATTGCGGAGGAGGCGTCCCGCCTCCCGATCGACACGATTCTGGTGGGCGATTGCATCGACCACATGAACGCCCTTCCGGCCGGCTCGGTCGATCTGGTCTTTGCCGATCCGCCCTATAATCTTCAGCTCGATCAGGGCCTCACCCGTCCCGACCAGTCCAAGGTCGATGCGGTGGATGACGAATGGGACAAGTTCGAGAGCTTTGCCCATTACGACGCCTTCACCCATGCCTGGCTCAAGGCGGCGCGGCGGGTGCTCAAGCCCGATGGCGCGCTCTGGGTCATCGGCTCCTATCACAATATCTTCCGGGTCGGCACGGCGTTGCAGGATCTCGATTTCTGGATGCTCAACGACATCGTCTGGCGCAAGGCCAATCCGATGCCGAATTTTCGCGGCACGCGCTTCACCAATGCCCACGAAACCCTGATCTGGGCCGCCAAAAGCCAGAAAAGCCGCGTCACCTTCAACTACGAGGCCATGAAGCTGGCCAATGACGACACGCAGATGCGCTCGGACTGGCTCTTTCCCATCTGCACCGGGGCCGAGCGGCTCAAGGGCGCCGATGACGAAAAAATCCATCCCACGCAAAAGCCCGAGGCGCTGCTCTTCCGCATCCTCAACGCCACCACCCGTCCGGGCGACGTGGTGCTCGACCCCTTCTTCGGCACCGGCACCACCGGCGCGGTGGCGCGCAAGCTGGGCCGGCATTTCATCGGCATCGAGCGCGAGCAGCCCTATATCAATGCCGCGCTCAAGCGCATCGCCGCTATCCGCCCCGGCATGACCGAGGCGGTGCAATCGACCACACCCAAGCGCAAGGAAGCGCGCATTCCCTTCGGCTCGCTGGTCGAGCAGGGCCTGATCGAACCGGGCGCGCAACTTTTCGACGCCGGCCGGCGTTATTCGGCTATGGTTCGTGCAGACGGCTCGCTCGTCTCGGGCCGGCACCAGGGCTCCATCCACAAGGTCGGCGCGCTGGTCCAGGGTTCCGAGGCATGCAACGGGTGGACCTTCTGGCATCACGAACAAAACGGGCGCATGGCGCCTATCGATGACCTGCGCAGCGATATCCGCGCAAAACTTGATTTGCTTTCTGCCTGATCCTGACCTCCAAATCACGTCTCAGGCTCTTTAACTGGCCGCCGGCACCCCCGGCGGCCTTTTTGTTTGCGCCGCTATCGCCCTTTATGAAAAAGTCGGCTTTGCCCACGAAGGCCGGAGGCACGATGCCGTCCAGCTTGGCGGCAACGATCAGGACATCGTGATGATGGGATTTATTATGCCTGCAAGCTGGCGTGCAGGCGCCTGATCTGGGAGGGGCCGAGGGTTTGGCCTCCGATTTTGAGCATGGCGCCCCGTAGGCTGACCGGCGCAGCGTGTTCCATGGCGAAGCGCACCGCCTTGGCGGCGGTACGGAAGCGGCGCGGGCCTTGGGCCAGCGCGGTGGCGACGTCGCTACCAAGGAAAAGCTCACCTGGCGCGTCGAGAATATGGGTGTTCATATGTTTCTTTCTTATAGGAAGTTTGGGGCTTCGCCCGGCGCGGCTCGCCCATGAGGGCAGGCGCCGAAGACAAATTGCCCCTATCGGCTGCGGCCGTTTTGGCGCAGCACGAACGGTGTTTGGCCGGGCGCGGGGCCCGTCCCGGAATGGGGTTATCGCTTACTGATGGCGATGCTCAGAACCGGCTCGCTGGTCTGATAGGCCGCTTTTTGCGCGGTGCTGGCAGAAAGGTCGGTTTCTTCCACCACGCGCTCGACGTTCTCGTTCAGGGATTTCACCCGATAGAGCAACGGACCCGCGTCATGGGGCAGGCAGGAGATGACTTCGCACAAGCCGGAGGGCCGGTTGCTATGCCTCGGCGCCGAACGCAAGTTCAGCATCTGACCGACTTTATAATGGTGCGTCATGGCAGGCTCCTTACCGAGATAGGAGGGCGCAATCATGCGCCCTCACCAAGACGGCTTAGGCCAGTTGCACGTTGACGGCGGATTCACGGCCATCGCGGCCCTTTTCGAGGTCGTAGGTGACCTTGTCGCCATCGCCGAGGCCGGAAATACCGGCGCGCTCCAGCGCGGAAACATGCACGAAGGCATCCTGGCCGCCCTGGTCGGGGGTGATAAAGCCGAAGCCTTTGGTGGAATTATAGAACTTTACGGTGCCGGTAATCATTTTGGCGCCCTTTCAGATAAGCTCGAAGCATAGCAAACGAGCAGGTTTCCCCTGCGCAGCGTGCTACAGGGGCCTAAAAACGTTTGCAGTTCGGAAGGAAAGCCAATCAACCGGCGAGCCGGGAAGGTCAGATTGCCGACAGGGGCAGAAAACGTATCCGCATAACATCTAGGTCAATTGCGGTAATGTCAAGGCGAGCGCCTCTACCCCAACCCCGCCTGCGCCAGCACCTTTCGGAACAGCGTCGGCAGGGCCTCGCCCTTGAGCGCAATCGGCTCGCTCCACCAGCCGCTTTCCAGCCCATCCGGCGCAACGACTGCGGACCACACGTCCAGTTCCAGCCGGAAATGGGTGAAGACATGCACCACCTGGCCACGATGGCGCCACGCTGCGGCCAGGGGATAGACCGGCTCGCCAGCATCCGTTGTCCATTCCGAGGTCGGCACTTCGGTCATTCCCGCAAGCAGCCCCTTGTGCGGACGGCTTTGCAGATAGACGTCGCCTTCGGCATCGGTCATTACATAGGCATGGCCCCGCCGCACCGGCTTTTCCGTCTTTTCCGGCTTGATGGGATAGAGCAGCGGATCGCCCTCCCGCTCCACAACACAGCCGGGCTGCAAAGGGCAGATGAGGCAGGAGGCATTGCGCGGCGCACAGATGGTGGCGCCCAAATCCATCATGGCTTGCGCGAAATCCCCAGCCCGTTCCGGCACGCAGGCCTGAAGGGCGGCGCGCAAGTCGTCCTTGGCCTCACGCACCGGCACCTCCAGCGCACAATAGCGCGCCAGCACCCGGTCGAGATTGCCGTCGAGCACGGCGATTTTTTCATCGAAGCAGATGGCGGCGATGGCAGCGCTGGTATAGGCGCCGATGCCCGGAAGCGCAGCCAAGCCCGCCGCGCTCCGGGGAAAGACGCCGCCATGCTCGCGTACCACCGCCTGGGCACAGGCATGCAGGTTTCGCGCCCTGGCGTAATAGCCCAAGCCCGCCCATTCGCGCAGCACCGCATCGAGCGGTGCCGCCGCCAGATCCTCGACGCGCGGCCAGAGATGGGTGAAGCGCAGGAAATATGCCTTCACCGCCGCCACGGTGGTCTGTTGCAGCATCACTTCGCTCAGCCAGACGCGATAGGGGTCGGGACTGACGCCCCGTTTGCGCTCCGCCGGCGAAATGCGCCAGGGCAGCTCGCGGGCGTGGTCGTCATACCAGGCCAGGACGGCGGCGGAATCGATTGGATGGAGATCGGCAAGCGGCATGGCTCTCCGCTTAGCCCGCCCCCTCTTGTTTGAACAGGGTTTCGCAGGATAGTTGAACGCATGGCCAAGAATGACCTGCCCGAGCCCAAACGCCGCAACAGGACGCTGAGCGTCGCCGACGCGCTTTCCGGCGCGCTCGATCCGGTATTGAAGAAGCGCGGCTTTGCCAGCCGGGATATTCTGGCTCATTGGCATGTCATGGCCCCCGCCCCTTACGATCGCGTCGCCATCCCCGACAAGCTGATCTGGCCGCGCGGAGAAAAGCGGGCCGAAGGGGCGGTGCTGGTGCTGCGCTGCGCACCGGGCTATGCCCTGGCCATCAGCCATGAAGGGCCGCGCATCACCGCCGCGATCAATCGCTATTTCGGCTTTCTGCTGGTGGAGACGGTGCGGCTTTCGGCCGAGCCGTTCAGCCCCGGTTCAGGCGAAAGAGAAGAAAAAAGGCCGCAACCGAGCCAGAGCACAGTAGCGAAGGTCGGGGCCCAGGTGGCCGGTGTGGAAGATGAAAATCTGCGGGAGGCGTTGCGGGCCCTGGGCCATGCGCTGGCCGGCAGATCGGGGCGATAGGAGCGGAATTTCAGAGCAAAGGCCAGCGTTCACCGCAGCTTGATCGGCCTGCCCCCTTGCCCCCACAATCCCCCCGTGTAGTGTCGCGCACATCATTATCAGGAGCGTTAGCCGTGAACTTTACCCGCAGAGACACCCTTATTCTGGCTGCCGCCGCCTCGGCCCTGGGCCTGTGCGGGGTCTCCGCCGCCAATGCGGCCGAAGGCGCCATGGTCGACACGGCCAAGCTGATGGCGCCGGCAGCGGGCTATGTCGATCACGTCATGGGCAATGAGAACGCACCTGTGACCGTGATCGAATATGCGGCACCTACTTGCCCGCATTGCGCCGCTTTCGCCGTCAACGTGCTGCCCAGCTTCATCGAAAAATATGTCGATACCGGCAAGGTCAGGCTCATCATCCGCCCCTTCATGCGCTTCGCGCAGGATGCGGCGATATTCGTACTGGCCGATGCTTCCGGTCCGGAAAACTACCACGAGGTGCTACAGGCCTATTTCAAGGCGCAGAATGTCTGGGCCGTGTCCTCGACGCCGCTCGACGCCCTTTTCGATGTCGCCAAGCAACTCGGCTTTACCCGGGAAAGTTTCGACGCCGCATTGACGAATCAGGAATTGTGGACCGCGATACAGGCGCTCAGGGAGCAGGCGATCAATGATTTCGGCCTGACGGGGACGCCCACTTTCTATGTCAATGGCAAGACGCTGGTTGGTGACAAGACGCTCGAGGAGCTGGCAGCGGAAATCGATCCGCTGGTGCCGGCCGATTTCGTCGCGCCCGCCGCTGAGTAAGCCCCTTCCCATCGGCGCCGCCTGCCCAAGAGCGGCGCCATGAAGTTCAATCGCCTCAGGCTGCACGGCTTCAAATCCTTCTGTGACGAGATGGTGCTCGTCATGGAGCCGGGGCTGACCGGCATTGTCGGCCCCAATGGATGCGGCAAGTCCAATCTGGTCGAGGCCATGCGCTGGGTCATGGGCGAAAGCTCCTACAAGGCCATGCGCGCCTCGGGCATGGACGATGTGATCTTTTCCGGCTCGGGCAACCGCCCGGGCCGCAATTCGGCCGAAGTCACCCTCGTCCTCGACAATTCCGAGCGCACCGCTCCGGCGGCCTTCAACACCGCCGACCTCCTGGAAGTCACCCGCCGCATCGAGCGCGAAGCCGGCTCGGTCTACCGCATCAATGGCCGGGAAGTGCGCGCGCGCGACGTGCAATTGCTCTTTGCCGATGCCTCCACCGGCGCCCATTCGCCCGCCATGGTGCGGCAGGGCCAGATCGGCGAGCTGATCGCCGCACGCCCCACCGCCCGCCGGGCTTTGCTCGAAGAAGCGGCGGGCATTTCCGGTCTGCATTCGCGCCGCCATGAGGCCGAATTGCGCCTGCGCGGGGCCGAAGCCAATCTCGAACGGGTCGACGACATCATCGCCCAGGTCGAGGCCCAGCTCGAAACCCTCAAGCGCCAGGCACGGCTGGCCACGCGCTATCGCGGGCTTTCGGGCGATATCAGGCGGACCGAGGCGACGCTTTATCATATCCGCTGGGTGGCGGCCCGCTTCGCCGAAAAGGACACCGAGGCGCAGCAGGCCGTGCTGGTGCGGCAACTGGCCGAAGCCACCCATCTCGAACTCGTCGCGCAGAAAAAGCTCGAAGCCGCCGACGCCGCTCTGGCTCCCCTGCGCGAGCGCGAAGCTGTCACCGGGGCGGTGTTGCAGCGCTATACCATCCTGGCCGAGCAACTGGCCGAGGAAGCGCGCCGCATGGGCCAGCGCCGCGCCGAGCTGGAAGACCGCATAAAACAATTGACCGCCGATGGGGGGCGCGAACGCGAGCTGGTAGCCGAGGCTGACGCGACCCTTGCCGCCTATGGTGAGGAAGAAACCCAATTGCGCGCCGAGGGCGAAGCGGCGCAGGCCGATTTCAACCGGGCGCGCGGTGAGGCGGAGACGGCCAGCCGCGCCGTCGCCGCCGCCGAGACCGAGGCCCGCGCCGCCGCGGATGCGCTGGCGCAATTGCGCGCCCGCCAAGCGCAGGCCCAGCGCAATCTGACCGAGGCCGCCGAGCGCCGCCAGCGTCTTGCCCGGCAACTGGCCGAGGTCGAGCACGAAGCCGAAACGCTCGCCGCCAGCCTTGCCGCCGACGAAACCCTTGCTGGCCGCAGCGCGGCGCTGGCCGAGGCCCAGGCCCGTGCTGCCAGCGCCGAGCAGGCCGCCCTTGCCGCCGAAGAGGCCACCGCCGCCGCCCAGGCAAAACTCGACGCCGCCCGCCCGCGCCTTGCCGATATCGAGGCGGCGCTCAACCGGCTCGAGGCCGAGGCGGCGACGCTGGCGAAAATGCTCAATGTCGGGGCCAGCCTGTGGCCCGCCATCGCCGACGAACTGCGCGTGGCGCCGGGCTATGAAACCGCGCTGGGCGCGGCTTTGGGCGACGATCTGGAAGCCAGCTCCGATGCCGGCGCGCCGGCCCATTGGTCGGTGCCGGTCGACCATAGCGACGATCCCGCCCTGCCGCAGGGGGCCGAGCCCCTCAGCCGCCATGTCACCGGCAGCCGCCAGCTCAAGCGCCGACTCGACCAGATCGGGCTCATCGATGCCGCCGACGGCCCCGGCCTCATGCATGCGCTCAAGCCAGGCCAGCGGCTGGTGACGCTGGAGGGCGCGCTTTGGCGCTGGGACGGGTTCGTCGCCGCCGCCGATGCGCCCAGCGCCGCCGCCCAGCGCCTCGCCCAACGCAACCGGCTGGCCGAGCTGGACGAGGACATTGCCCGCGCCAAGGGCGAGCGCAATGGCTGGAAGCGGGAGGTGGAAGCACTTGCCGCCGTCCTCGACGCCGCCCGCCAGGACGAGCGCAGCAGGCGCGAAGGCTGGCGCACCGCCCAACATGGCATCGGTGCGGCCCAGGCCGAGCTCGACAAGGCCCAGCGCGCCCAGGGCGAGCGCGTCGCCCGGCAATCCGCCCTGGCCGAGGCCCAGGCCCGCCTCGCCGCCAGCCTGGCCGAAGCCGAAGCCAGTCATGACGAGGCTGGCAAGGCTCTCGTCGAGGCCGGACCGGAGCAAGAAGCCGCCCGCGCCGTTGGAGCCTTGCAGGCCGCGCTCACTCAAACGCGCCAGCAGGCCGAGCAGGCCCGGCTCCGGCTGGGCAGTTTTGAAGCCGCGGCGCGCATGCGCGACAGCCGCCTCGCCCAGCTCGCCCGCGATGCGCAGAGCTGGCAGCGCCGCCGCTACGGCGCCATGACCCAGCTCGGCACCCTCGAGCAGCGGCAGGCCGAAGTTTCGGCGCAACTGGCCGATGTCAGCGCCACGCCGGACGATTTTGTCGCGCGCCGCGCCGAGCTGGAGGAGCGGATCGAGCAGGCCCGGCGCGAACATCGCGAGGCCGGCGACACGCTCAATGCCGCCCAGACCGCCTGGCGCGAAGCCGACCGCGCCCTCAAGACCGCCAGCGACACCCTATCGGATGCGCGGATCGAGCTCACCCGCATCGAGGAGCGCGGCAAGGGTTTTATCGCCCAGCGCCAGCAGATCGAGCGGCAGATCGAGGAATCCCTGGGCATTCCGGCCGGCAAGACGCTGGAAGCCTCCGGCATCCGCCCCGAAGAGGCGCTGCCGCCCGAAGCGGCCACCGAGCAGAAGCTCGACCGCCTCAAGGCCGAGCGCGAGCGGCTGGGCGGGGTCAATCTGTCCGCCGAGCGCGAAGCGGTCGAGGTTCAGGAAAAGCTCGACCTCATGGTCAAGGACAAGGACGACCTGATCGAGGCCATCGCCAAATTGCGCACCGGCATCGCCTCGCTCAACCGGGAGGGCCGCGCCCGGCTCAACGAGGCTTTCGTCAAGGTCAACGGCTTCTTCCAGGAGCTGTTCACCTCGCTTTTCGGCGGCGGCACGGCCGAATTGAGCTTCGTGGAAAGCGACGATCCGCTGGAAGCGGGCCTGGAGATCATCGCCCGCCCGCCGGGCAAGAAACCGCAGACCATGACGCTGCTGTCGGGCGGCGAACAGGCGCTGACCGCCATGAGCCTGATCTTTGCGGTCTTCCTGACCAATCCCGCGCCCATCTGCGTGCTCGATGAGGTCGATGCCCCGCTGGACGATGCCAATGTCGAGCGCTTCTGCAATCTGCTCGACAGCATGCGCCAGCGCACCAATA